>CAISDD010000139.1 GCA_903883985.1 uncultured Pseudomonadota bacterium
CACGCAGCAATGACCGCGTCGGGCTGCTCACCTTCAGCGATCGAGTCGAACGCTACCTGCCGCCGGGTAAGGGGCCGCGCCACGCGCAGCGCCTGGTGGCGGAATTGCAGCGGCCTGTTCCCGGTGGCCGGCTAACCGACCTGGGCTTTGCCCTGGACTACCTGGAAAGGGTGCAGCGGCGCGGTGCCATCGTCTTCCTCCTATCCGATTTCCTGGCCGTCGATTTTCATTTGCCCCTGGCTGCCCTGGCCAGGCGACACGACGTGGTCGCCGTGGCACTGGCCGACGACTTCGACAATGAACTGCCTGGCGTCGGCCTGCTGCAGGTGGCCGATCTGGAAACCGGGGAGCGGCGCCTGATCGACTGCGCCGATGCCGCGACGCGCCTGGCCTACCGCCGCCAGGCGGAACAGCGCCAGTTTGAGATGGACCGGGTGCTGCGGGTGGCTGGCGCCGAGCGGCTGGTGGTGCACACCGGCAGCTCCCCGGACCGGGTGCTGGCCCAATTCTTTCACGGCCGACTGCGCCGGCGCGGCCACTGACCATGGCGCAACCGCCCGTCGCATCCATGACCGCTGCTCCGGCTGGGCTGCGCGACATTCAGGGGCCGCTGCCGCTGGAGACGCTGCCTCCCTTTCTTTTCAGCGCGGGCGTTATTCTCCTGATCGCGGTGCTAGCGCGGCGTCGCCTCCATTCCCCCATCCGGGTTGCGGCCGATGCGCCGACTGATGCCAGCGCAGCGAATTCTCTAGCGGCACTGGTTGCCGATTATCGCCAGGGCCGCTGTCCCGGCATCCAGACACTGCTGCACCTGGATGCCCTGGTGCGCGACGCGCTTACCGCGGCGACTGGCATACCCGCCCACTGCCTAACCGCACAGGAAATCCTGGCGCAGGCGGCCACCCTCCTGGCCAGTGGCGATCTGGCCCTGCTCAACGGGTTTCTGGACCTGGGCGACCGTGTCAAGTTTGCGGGTCTGCAAGCCAGTCCAGAGCGGGTCGAAACAGCGCTGGATCTGTCCAGCCGGCTGATTTTCGCGCTACAGGTCGGACGAACGCCATGAGATTCAACGCCCCTCCGTTCCTGTTCCTCCTGCTCCTGCTGCCCTGGCTCGCTTTGCGCTGGCACAAGGTGGGGGAGAGTGGGGGCTATGCGTTGGCTGCGGGGATGGGTACCTTGCCGCTGACCTGGCGCAGCCGTCTGGCGCCGCGCCTGCCCTGGCTGCGCCTGCTCTTCCTGGTCCTGGCGATCCTTGCCCTGGCCCGACCCCAAACGGTGATCCGGGAGGTGAAGGTGCATAGCGAGGGCTGCGACCTGGTCGTGGCTCTGGATCTGTCCAGCAGCATGCTGGCGGAAGATTTGCAGGGGCCGCAGCCTCGCCGCAATCGCCTGGCCATGGCCAAGGTGGTGCTGGCGGACTTTTTGCGCGGCCGTCCCGGTGACCGCATCGGCCTGGTCGCCTTCGCTGCCCGAGCCTACCCCGCCGCGCCCTTGACCCTGGATCATGCCTGGCTACAGGAGGCGGTAGCGCACTTGCAAAGTGGCGCCATCGAGGATGGCACCGCTCTGGGCGACGCCATCCTGGCTGCACTCAACCGTTTGCACGACCGCCCCGCGAAAAGCCAGGCCGTCATCCTCATCACGGATGGCCGCAACAATACCGGTAGCCTTGGTCCGCAAGCGGCGGCAGCAGCGGCGAAAGCCCTGGGGGTGAGGGTGCACACCATAGGCATCGGCTCCCGTGGCGCAGCCGTGATTCCCATGGACAATCCACTGGGCGGCACGGTTTACCGGCGCGTCGCGGCGGACTTGGACGAAAGCGTGCTGGTCGAGATCGCCGCTACCACCGGCGGCCGTTACTTCCGCGCCGACGATCAGGGCATGATGGCCCAGGTATTCAAGGAAATCGACCGGCTGGAAACTCACCGGATAGAGGAGAAGGCCTATTTTACCTACCGCGAGCTGTATCCGGGGTTTCTGCTCGCCGGGCTGGCGCTGTTGTTGACGGAGGGTGTGCTGCGTTCCACCCTGCTGCGCAGGCTGCCCTGACATGCACTGGGCCGCTCCCGAATATGCCTGGCTCGGACTGCTTGCCGCGCCTGCCCTGTTCCTGCTGCACCATGCCCGGCAGCGGCAGCGACAGGGGCTAGCCCTGCTCTACGGCCACACCCATCCCGAGCGCACCGGTTACCGCGACTCGGCCCTGGTGTTGCCGGCCCTCGCCGGCATGTTGCTGATCGCCGCCCTCTGCCGGCCGCAGTGGGGCCAAGTGCCGATGCCGCAACAAACACGGGGGCTGGACCTGCTCATCGCCCTGGATGTTTCCCGCAGCATGCTGGCGGACGACCATCCGCCTGGTCGCCTGGCCACGGCGAAGCATGCCATTGCCGGTCTGCTCGCGCATCTGCAGGGCGAGCGCATCGGACTCATCGCCTTTGCCGGCAGCGCCTTTCAGGTCTGCCCCCTCACCGGTGACTACGCGGCCTTCGCCGAAGTTTTACGGGAAACGGATGCCGGCAGTATCCCTTTGGGTGGCACCACTTTAGCCTCACCCCTGGCCGAGGCTCGGCGGGTCTTCTCTGGCCGGGATGGGCGCGGCAAATACCTGGTCTTGATCAGCGACGGCGAGGACCAGGGCAACGCGGCCGCAACGGCCACGGCCGCAGCCGCTTTGCGCAGCGCCGGCGTCACGCTCTACGGCGTCGCCGTCGGCACTCGGTCGGGCGGCTTGATTCCCCTGGGCGGTGGCGGTTTCCTCAAGGACAGGCAAGGCGTCATCGTGCGCACGAGAGCGGACCCCGAGTCCCTTGCCGCCCTTGCCGGCAGCTCCCGGATGTACGACCTGACCACGGATGCCGCGGCGCTGGAACATCTTTATCTTGCCGACCTGCCTGTGCGCGAGGGAGCCATCGTCCAGACTTCGCGACAGCAATTCGCCGATCGCTTTCAGTACCCGCTGGCCCTGGCGCTGCTGCTGCTCCTGAGCGACGCCTTCTTGCGCAGAGGCAACTTATCATCATGAGGGGACGAATCGTCTTTGTGTTCTTTGCGCTGTTCCTGGCCCTGGCCTTACGCCGGGACTTGGCTGACCTGGAGGTGCGCCATGGCGACGCAAAGCTGCTTGCAGGCGATGCCATCGGCGCCACTACGTCCTACGGCCGCGCAATTTCTTTTGGCCATGAGGCGGCGCCGCTGGCCTACAACCTTGGGGTGAGCCTTTATCGCCAGGGCGATTATTTGCGTGCCCGCGACCACTTTGCTGCAGCCACGACGGCGGCCGCAGCGGCCAGCCATTACAACCTGGGCAATTGCCTGTTTCGCCTGGGCGAAAGGGCTGCCGGCGACCGTGAACAGGCGCGGCGATATTATCTCGACGCCGTTTCCGAGTATGGCATGGCGAGTACCGAGGACGCCGCCGCCAACCGCAACCTGGCCCGGATGCGTTTGGCGGCCCTGGCTGACGCGGGAGAAAACGGCGGGAGCCGGGTGCGGCAGCGTGCTGGCGAGTCCGGTCAACCAGCCGGCGGCGACGCCATACCCCGGCAAGGGGGTGGGCAGGGCCAGGCGGCCGGGGCCAAGGAATCCACGCGCGGGGCCACGCGGATGGAGCGCCCGCACCCTGCCGCGGCAGAGGGCAAGTCTCGATATAGTCTGACGCGTCAGGAGGCAGAACGGCTCCTGAACGAAGCACGGGGCAGGGAACGACCGGCAGGCCTGCTGCAGGAACGGCAGCAGGCATTGCAAACGGCCAGACCGGAGCGGGACTGGTGAGGCGGTCATCGGAAATGATTTTGCCGCTTCTTGCCGCGACGCTGCTCTTCCTGGCGACCGTTGCTCCCGCACTGGCCGCCGAGGAAACCGGCCAGAACCTGGTACTGGAGCTGCGATTAGCGAAGGATAGTGCCTATCCGTACGAAGCCGTGGCGGTGACCGTCACTCTTCTGGCCGGTGCGCCGGTGCGCAACATCCAGTTTCCCCACCTTGCTGGCACCGGTTTTCGCAGCAGCGGTTTTGCGCTGCCGCGCCAGTCCGACGTAGTCCGCGACGGACGTGAATACACCACCTACGAATTCGACGCGACGGTGGTCGCTGGTCGCAGCGGCGTCTTCGACCTGGGCCCGGCCGAACTGGGCCTCGATGTGCTGGCGCCTGCCGCCGGTGCGGCCGCTTTCTTCGGGGAGAACCAGCCGCGTAGACTCGTCGTCCGCTCCACGCCGATCCGGTTCACTGTCCTGCCGTTCCCGGTCCGGGGACGACCCGCCGGGTTCGACGGTGTGGTGGGGCACTTCACCCTGTCGCGGCAGGTTGCACCCACCTTGGTTACGGACGGCGAAGCGGTGACGGTGACCACTCGAATGGTCGGTGCGGGAAATATTTGCACTCACGCCTGTGAGCCCATCGCCTTGTCCGGCATGCGCGCTTACCCGCCCCAGGCCCGGTGTAGCAAGGGGCGCCTGACCTGCGAACAGGTGCTGCTTCCGGAAACCGCCGGGGAGGCGCTTATTCCTGGCGGCAGCCTCCTGTTTTTCGATCCTTCCGCGCATCACTACCGCACTGCCACATCGCCACCGGTCCCCATCAGGGTGATCAGGATGGAAAGCAAACCGGCCGCACGCCCGGCGCCGTCGACCACACACCAGGGCAGTGTGGCGGAAAGGCCCCGACCCTACCGGTGGGGCATCGTCGGTATTTTGCTGGCCGCTGCGGCTGCCGGCGTCGTCCTGGTACGTTACGGGTGGCGTCGGTCGATGCCGGTTCAGAGGGCGGCGACATGCCCTTCTCTGGCTGAAGTCGAGGCCACTCTGGCCGCCGCAGATACGGAGCGATTCTATGCGGCCGTGTTCCGTCTGGTGCAGGCCAGGGCGGTCGACCACGCCGGCCTGCCCGCCGCGGGGGCGACCGCAGGCTCCTTCGCGACGGCAACCCCCCCCAGCGATCCGATCATCCTGGACCTGTTCCATGAATGCGATGCCGTCCGATATGGTCTCTCGCCCAGGAGTCATGCCGACATGCTGCGGGCGTATGAAAAACTACGGATGCTTTTTTCCGATTAAGTAAGCTGTCGAAACCAATTTGGCTTACCACCGGGCTCCCTCAACCTGCCCTCTCCCGAAGAGGGTTCCACCCCCTTCCCCCTCCGGGGGAAGGGCCGGGGATGAGGGCCTGCGCCGGCAGCTTA
>CAISDD010000140.1 GCA_903883985.1 uncultured Pseudomonadota bacterium
AATTATTCCGCAGTTGGCCGTGTAGTAAGGAGCGGGCTTGCCCGCGTATGCCACCGTGGTATCGCGGTCAAGCCCGCTCCTACGAGGGTGCCCTGAGTTCACCCTAAGGGGTGTATGCCAGGCTGTGGCCCTTGTGGATGAGCGACAGGCCGAGAGCACATCGCCAAGTTTGGAGTCTAGTCATGGCACGTTTCATCGAAATCACAACCAAGCTGGGACCGGGCGCATTCGATGTGCAACGGCTTTCAGGGCAGGAGGCGCTTTCCCGCCTGTTCGAGTATCAGGTGACGCTGATCTGTGAGCGCCCCGATATCCAGCCGCAGCTGTTGCTGGGCACCAATGCCACCGTCAGGATAGAGATGCCGGCCGGGCAGGAGCCGCGTTATGTCAACGGCTACATCGCCCGTTTCGGCATCCTGGGTGAAGTCGCTACGTCGGCTTACCAGTCCGGCCGGGGGTTTCGCTATCTGGCGGTCCTACGCCCCTGGTTGTGGTTCCTGACTCGCACGTCCACCTGCCAGATCTTCCTGAAAAAGAAGGTGCCGGATATCGTAGACGCCGTGTTCGCGCGCCACGGGTCGCTGGAGTGGTCGGAAAAGCGGCTGCAAAGGGGTGCCTACGGCGTCAACGAAAACTGCGTGCAGTACCGCGAGACCGACTTCAACTTCGTCAGCCGCCTGCTGGAGCGTGAAGGGATCTATTACGCCTTCGAGCACGGCAATGGCCGGCATCAGATGGTGTGGTTCGACGACCTGAGCGCGCACCAGCCGAAAGAGGGGTATGCCCGCCTGGCCTACCGGAAGATCGCCGCTACCTCGTCCAACGAATCCGAAACCATCACCGACTGGGACTCTAGTGTCGAAGTCCAGTCGGGCCGGTATGCGCTGGACGATTACAACTTCCTGACGCCCAAGGTCGATCTGATCAATGCGCACGAGATTTCCCGTCCGCACGACTTGTCCGCCTTCGAGATGTTCGATTATCACGGCGCTTATCAGAAGCCGGCAGAAGGCGCCCTCTACAGCGAGCTGCGCATCGAAGAGTTGCAATGCCGCTACGAGATGGCGCGCGGATCGGGTACGGTTCGTGGCATCGAAGCCGGCCGCACCTTCTGGCTGACCGATCATCCGGTTGACGCCATCAATCAGGAATACCTGGTCGTCACGAGCGACATCGAGGCGATCGATAACGAGGTTTCGTCGGGTGGGGCGGGCGGGTCGGAGTTTCATTGCCATTTTTCCGCGATACCGAAAACCACGCAATTCCGGCCGGCGCAGACTACGCCCGGTGCCGTCGTGCAGGGCCCGCAAACGGCGGTGGTGGTGGGGCCGGCGGGCGAGGAAATTTACACCGACGAACATGGCCGGGTGAAGGTGCAGTTTCACTGGGATCGCTACAGTAAATCGGATGAGAACAGTTCCTGCTGGGTGCGCGTCTCGCAACCCTGGGCCGGTAAGAGCTGGGGCATGGTCGCGCTGCCGCGTATAGGCCAGGAAGTCATCGTCGAGTTTCTCGAGGGCGATCCCGATTGCCCGATCATCACCGGTAGGGTTCACAACGCGGACCAGAAGCCACCTTACGCCTTACCCGCCAACGCGACTTGCACCGGCATCCTCACGCACTCGTCCAAGGGTGGGGGCAAGGACAATTTCAACGAACTGCGCTTCGAGGACAAGAAGGGCTCGGAGCAGGTCTTCGTGCACGCGGAGAAAGACCTGGAATACCGCGCCAAGCACGACCGCATCGAATGGATAGGCAACGAGGCCCACTTCATCGTCAGAAAAAATGTGCTGGAACAGTTCGATGCCGATTACAACCTGACTTTGAAGGGAGACCACAACGAGAAGCTGGACGGCACCTTGTCCTTCAAGGTCGGCATGGATATGCAGGTCAAGTCGGGAATGAAAGCCGCCATCGACGCCGGCCAGGAAATCCACCTCAAGGCGGGGATGAATGTGGTGATCGAAGCCGGCGCCGACTTGACCCTCAAGGTGGGTGGCAACTTCATCAACATCGGCCCGGCGGGGGTGTCCATCCGGGGTGCGATGGTCATGATCAACTCGGGTGGCGCCGCCGGCAGCGGTTCGGGCGCGTCCCCCATCGCCCCCAAGGCTCCGCGCGAGGCGGACAAGGGCCGGGGTGGTGAGACCGGATCGGCCCCGCCCGCGCCGCAGCCGCCCAGGCCCCTGAGCTTCAGCCCGCAGGCGGTGGCGTTCATCGAGGCCGCCGAAAACGGCGTGCCGTTCTGTGCAGTTTGTAATGGCTGAATACCATGTGGCTCTCGAAGAAGCAGTCTGAATGTTTCGGCCGCGTCGAGGTGGCTCCCCCCAGCCCCGCGCCAAGTTCTTCCGGACTCCGGCTCACGCCGGAGAGGCTCGCGCGTATCACACAGTTGCATTTCTACGACCGTCTGGATCGGTTCATCCGCACCCGGTGCCTGAAGCCGGAACTGTCGCACTGGCTGGCGCGGAATGCGGCCGCGCGCCCGCTCTGGGATAGCCTATGGCCCGGTGTGTGCGGTCTAAGTGAGCACGATTGCGCCGTGGTGCTGGTCTTGAGTGCGGTTTGTGCCTGCGAGGGTGTTTCCTTGCCGCCGGCCGATCACCTGATAGAGCAACTCCCCCAACAGGAAGTGGACATCAAGCGTTTCCTCGTGGAACGAGCATATTTTCATTTTTCTGATTTCGAGTTCGTGGAGCCGTCCGCCACGCACTCCCAAACGCAGGGATAGGCGATGCCTCTGGCCAGCCTGTACTCGCGCGCATCTTCGCCTGCCAGTGTGGTGGCCTGCAAGCATCCTTGCAAGGCGGTCAGGGCGGGGGATGACCAGCTATCGTCGGCCGCGCAAAAACGCATCGTATCCTTCACCGGCAGGCCAGAACCCGACACCGGGAAACTCCCCACGGACGACTCCCCCAGCCTGGTCTCGGCGGATTCGAGCGCCTGCGACAAGAAGGCGCGAACGCTGGGACCGACGCTGCGGCGCTTCAACCGTTACCGGGATGCCCTGCCCTATGCCCGCGCCGCGAGTGACATGAGCCGCGATCCGGCCGGGAGCACACGGGTCAAAACCCCGTGTTTGACCAGGCTACCGGACAAGGGGGATGCCCTGTGCGCTAAGCTGGGACTGAAGCGCGGCACGATTACCGACAAGGGTTTGCGCGACGACGAGACCGGCTTTCGGGCCGCGATGTACCGGGATGAATCCACAGGCAAGTTGATACTGGTGGCCCGAGACACGGAACCCACCTCCCTGGTGGATTGGCAGACCAATACCCGCAACGGCGATGGCCAGGACACGAAACAGTATGCGGCCATGCGAAAGTTATCCGGTGCATTGAAAGACGAGAAGATTCCCTTCGATGTCGCCGGCTATTCCAAAGGCGGCGGACTGGCGCAGGAGGCGGCCCTGGTCAATCACGACGCCAAGGCCTATGTGTTCAACGGCGCTGGGCTGCACCCGAATTCGCTGCTGAGGACCGGCAACACGGACTTCGGCTCGCTGGCGTCGCGCACCCAGGCATACAGTTCCGACCACGACTTCCTG
>CAISDD010000141.1 GCA_903883985.1 uncultured Pseudomonadota bacterium
TGTTGCACCTTCTCATTTGAAGCGCCGTTCAGCATGAACCTGTAGAGGCGATAAAACAGGTTTACGGCCGGGTCGTAAACCTTCTTGGCAATGGCACCGTAGCGGCTAAAGCCGCTACGCCAGAGCCAGCCTACTCCGACTTGGGTTCCAGCGCAGTCGGGTCGATCTTGATGCTGGCTCGTGCCTTGAGATTTTCCAGGTAGGCGCGCATTTCTTCCTGAGACAACAGACGGCGCATGTCGCTGCGTATGCGTTTGGCTACTTCCGGGTCGGCTTTCCCCGCCGTGATACGGTCGATACGATACAGACGATAGCCGTCTGCCGTTTCGGCGCCCACGTAGGCCGGCAGTTTGGTGGAGGGTGTCCGGAAAATGGATTTTATCGCCGCAGCCGGCAGGTTTAGCGGTTGCATCCGGGAAACGGTCATCGCCACGGACCAATTGTTCACCTGCTCGGGATGCTGTAGTGATTTCACGCCGGCCTCGATGGCCAGTTTTCTGGCCTGCTGGGCGCCTAGTTTAAGGCGGATTTCGCCCGCCACCTCGGCCAGTGGCCGTTGGCCAGCCGCACGGTATTCGAGCACACGAGCCGACACCAGGGTATTGGGCGCGACTTCCACGGCTTCGACGTTCTGCCGTTTTTTCTGGGCGTCGCTGGAGAACAGTGCCTGCAACAGTTGGGCGTTGGCCAGCATGGTCGGCGCCTATTTTGGGTTGAACCAGGCGCTATCCTGCGGCGTCAGATCGAATTGCTTGGCTGCGGGTGCGAGGCTGTCCGGCTGCTCGTAAACCATGTTGCTGAAACGCTCGGCCGCTTCGGCGAACTTGCGCTGCGCCTCCTGTTGCCTGAGTTCCTTGATGATGTCGTCCTTGACCACCTCGAAACCGAGTTTGGCTCCGGGAATGATGCCATCGAGACGAAGGATGTGATAGCCGAACTGGGATTCCACCAGCTTGCTGATCGCTCCCTTCTGCATCTGGAAGGCTGCATCGGAGAAAGGCTTGACCATTTCTTCACGAGTAAACGCTCGGCCCAGACTTCCTCCATTTTTTGCGGAACCCGCATCACTCGAATACTTTTCGGCCAATGCGGCGAACTGGGCCGGTGACTTCTTCACTTCGGCCAAAACCTGTTCGGCCTTCGCCTTGGCCGCCTGGCGCGACTTGTCATCGGCGCCCGCATCGAGCTTGATCAAGATGTGGCTGGCGCTGCGCCGCTCGGGTTCCTGGAAGCGCGCGGCGTTGGCCTCGTAGAATTTGCGCGCCTGCATGTCGCTCACCTGCACCTTTTCAGCCAGGACCGCCTGCGACAACACCAGATACTGCGCGCGCAGCATCGCGGGCGTCGCGTAGTCGGCCTTGTGGGCGTCGTATTCGGACTGTACCGCCTTGTCTTCGATACGGGTCGCATTCATGTAAGCCTTGCGGTCGAACTGAGCCTCGTTGACTTCGCGCTGCTGCGCTAGCAACCCTGCCAGTCGCACGGCGGATGGCATGGGCGCGACCGCGCCCTCACCGTAGCCGATCTGCACCTGCTTGAGCAGGAGATCCTGGGCGATCATGGCGCGCAACTGCTGCTCGCTCATGCCGTTGCTGCGCAGCCAGGCCTGAAGTCGCTCGTTCGAGAACTTGCCTGCTTCCTGAAAGATGTCGATCCCGGACAGAACCGACTCGATCTGGGGTTCCAGGATGACAAAGCCGGCTTTTTGCCCTGCCTGCGCCAGCAACCGGGTATTGACCATCTGCTCCATGACCTTGGCGCGTAAAGCCTTCTCATCCACCTTGGCGCCCATCTGCTGCTTCATGGCGTCGCCCTGCTCCTTGAGCGTCTTGATGAAGTCGTGCTGGCTGATCTCGCCGTCGTTGACCTTGGCGGCGGGCGGCGCCTTGCCATCGCCCTTGATGTAAGAGTCCACGCCCCAGAAAGCGAAAGTAAGGGCGATCAGACCCAGAATGATGCGGGCAATCCAGCCCTGGGCGTGTTCTCGTATGGTTTCTAGCATGGCCTAGGCAAAGAATTCATGAAAAAGGTGCCTCTGTTGGCAGAGGGAAAGTGAAGCGGCTGCCGGGAAAATACATTGAAATACAGCAACTTGGAAACCTATGTGTGAGGTATGGGGTAGCCGACCCGCAGCCGGTCGGGCACACTATCACGACAGTGGACCGGCAAGCAAGCCAGCGGCCATCCGAGTCCAGGGCAAATTTGTTCTCGTCATTCCCGCGTAGGCAGGAAACCAGATTCCTCAATCAGATCAGGCTCAACCCTCAGTTTGAAGTAACTTCTCAATAAGGCACGGCAACCCTATCGACGAGGTGACGAGACCTATTGCGACTTCACCGGTGGCAAACGCCCTCTCAAGAAGCACGCTTCAACCCGTGGCTTCAAAAAGAAATCATCGCGGCAGCGCCGGCTTCCGGCCGGCTGTTTTCAA
>CAISDD010000142.1 GCA_903883985.1 uncultured Pseudomonadota bacterium
AATGCACATCATCGAAATCCACGTCAATGTTTTTTATCTGATCGGACGCAAGCAAATCGGCACAGGCTTTTCGGAAGCTGCCTTGCGAGCCGAAGTCAAAGGTGTGCGGAGCCTTGATTGAGGCCTTGTCATGGTCGATCCGGCTGGCAAATTTCATGATCTCATCCTTGCTGTTGGCTGTCTGAGTAGTTACTTTGGTTGGGTCGGTAGAATAAGGGGAATTCATGACGTCTCCTTGATGAAATATTGAAGTCAATCGGGGATTCAGAACAACTCAACCTGGGGAACGCCGAAGAATGGCTTGGTCCCGCCCTGAACGCCGCGGGCTGCATAACTGCCATGCTGGCTTTCCTTGTCGATGAAATTGGTGAGGATCGATTTGATCGCCTTGCCGCCAAGGTTGATCGTGCCTTCCTCAACCTCCAGGTTGGTCACGATGTCGTTGAACACGCGCGATTTCTCATCGAGGGCCTTATCCAGCCGTTCGATCATCTGCTTCACGACATCCTGATACTGGATGCTCATCGTCATGTCGTTGATTCGCTTGCCAAGTTGTTCGTTGATCACCGCACCCTCGGCAATCTGGCCAGCCATCATTTCGGCCTTTGCCTGCAAATTGACCTGCATGGCGCTGACGACCTCGGCAAGATGTATGGCTTGATACAGATCGCGGCTCAGCCCGTCCTGCGCCTCCTTGCTGAAGGCGATACCGACCCCGGCCTGCGCTTTTTCGATCCCGCTCCAGACCAGGGTTGCCGCCTCTTTGGAACGATTGGCCAATTTACGTACTTCATTTGCCACCACCGCGAAGCCCCTGCCATGATCACCGGCTCGCGCAGCCTCGATGGCCGCGTTCAACGCAAGCAAATTGGTCTGTTCGGCGATGTCCTTGATCAGGCCAACCAATTTTCCGAGCTCGCCGACATTGGTGATGATTTCCCTGAATGAATCGCGCTCCTGGCTGATGCGCTCGGGGAGGTGGTTGATGAAACGCTTGATCTCTTCGATCGCATTCGGGTTATCTACGGCGCTCACGCCCTCCGGCTGCGAACCGGCATTGAGCATGTCTATCAGCCGCCCGCTATCAGCGTCCAGGCCGGTAATGCGTTCCAGAATCTGCAAGGCCGAAGCCTCGGTAAATTTGATGATGTCTTTGTGCTGCTCGATGAACGAGGTATCGAGCGCATAACTCTCCTTCAGTGCCTGCGCGGTCTCGCGACACTTGTCCCGCAGCAATTCACGTTCCATCTGGAGCAGCGACATATAGGCCAGGCTGGAGAAAAAAGCGGTTTCCACGCCACTCCATTCGCCGAGGCGAAACCGGCTGAACAGGAAGAATATGGCCACGCCCAGCGTCAGTACGGACATGAAGACCAGACAGGCGTTGAGCAACGCCTGGGAAATGCCCAGGTACACCGACCAGGCCGGGCTGTAAAGGCTGAACACGTAGTGAACGACCATCATGCCGATGGCCAGTCCGCATATGACTGTCATCAGAAAATTGCGGATGTGGCCAAGCTGCTGGTAGGCAGCCTTTTTCCACGTGTCTTCGGTGATATTGATGTTCATGGTGACCCCCTCAAAACCAGCAAAATAGCTGACTATTGGATAAGTAATGTCGCGTAACTGATTTTGCCTACAAACCGTGTAACCCTAGGGAAGCGCTGATTTAGTTGGATTTATTCATGGTTCGACAAGCTACTCTGTCGGCGGGCCAGTTGGCTTTGATGGGATGCCAAATCAGTTCCGCTGGTACACTTAGCGGCTTGTTGACTGCATGCGGCGGCAAACAAGAATCAGGGTGCTCGCTGCAGGCATGGTGTGCCAAAAAATCGCTACCCAGGTAAGCGAGAAATTCGGCTTCCGGCATGGGTTTGCCATACTTGTACCCTTGGCCAATGCGGTAGCCGAATGACTTGAGCTGAATGCATTCTTCGCAACTCTCGATACCCTCGGCGACCACATTCTTGCCCAAGCCCCTGGACAGCGCGATCACAGCCTCGGCGATAGCACGGTTGGCGCGGTTGAGATGAATGTTACGCACGAAGCCTTGATCGAGCTTTAAGGTGTCGAGTGGCAAATTACAGAGCGAAGAGAGGTTGGAATAGCCCGTGCCAAAATCGTCGAGCGCGATCGTCACGCCCAGTTTGCAAATGCTATCCAGGGTGATGATGGCATTTTCCGCATCCCGAATAAATAGCGACTCCGTGACTTCGAGTTGCAATCTGGCAGGATCGATACCCGTGGCCTCGAGTGCGGCACTGACCGCCACGAACATGTCGCAACGAACCAGTTGCATGGGAGAGACGTTGATGGCCACGTTGAACCCTTGCGGCAGAAAATGCTCCCAGCGCGCAATAGCCGTGCAGGCTTCGGTGAGTACCCAGCTACCGATCTTGACGATGAGATCGCTTTGCTCGGCCACCGGGATGAATGCGCCCGGTGGGATGAGGCCGCGCTGCGGATCGCGCCAGCGTACCAGTGCCTCGGCGCCGACGTAGGTATGGTGAAGCAGGTCCATCTTGGGTTGGTAAAACAGTTCCAGTTCGCCGTTACAAATGGCGGCATCGAGTCGGGCCTCCAGATCGAGTTGTCGCTCCGCAACCTGGGACTCTTTGGCACTATAGAACCGGAACAGGTTGCCGCCGTCCCGCTTGACGCTCTGCATGGCTTGGTCCGCCTGAATGATCAGATGGTCGAGATCCTGCGCATCCGATGGGTAGACGCTGATGCCTATGCTTGTGCTGATCTTTAATTTATGCCCGGCGATTTCGATCGGCTCGTCAAGTACCGCCAGAAGATTGGCGGCGACACGAATGGCGTCCTGTCGCTCGGCCAGATCGGGCAGAAGGCAAATGAACTCGTCGCTACCAAAGCGCGACAAGGTGTCGTCATTACGCAACTCTCCGGAAAACAGGCTGGCGACAGTGGCGAGCACCTGGTCGCCGACGTCATGGCCCAGGGTGTTGTTGACCGAGTTGAAACGGTCCAGATCGATAAACAGCACTGCCATCGACCTCCCAGCCCGACTCACTCTGCGCATCGCTTGCTCGCCCCGGTCGGCCAGCAGCAACTTGCCGGCAAGACTGGTCAAGGGGTCGTACAGGTACACCCGCAGGCCACCCTCGTCGCGTTGCTGTTGTTGCGAAATATCGGTAAACCCACCCAAGTAATGGCTGACAAGACCGGCGTCGTCGCGCAGGGCATAGATGTCGACCCATTCGCGATAAAGCGTACCGTCCTTGTGCCGATTCCAGATTGCGCCACTCCATGCGTACTTCTCATGCAGCGCCTTCCACAATTCCCGGTAGAAATCAGGGCTATGGCGCCCCGAGTTAAGTATTCGTGGCGTCTGGCCAACGGCATCCTCAAGGGAATGGCCGGTGATCGTGGAAAAAGCGGGGTTGACGTACAATATCTTCTGCTCGGCGTCGGTCAGCATGAGACCGCGCGGATAATGTTCCACAAGATGCAATTTGGCATCGTTAGCGTCGAGATGGAAGGATTCGGCGAGGGGCGTTGGCGCGACCTGGTTAGCTCCATGGAAGGGTGCCTTGATCATGACGATGCTGATGTCGTCCGGTGAGGTTTGTTCATGTGCCTCGATGTTCTCGATCAGTCGATCGACGAGGCTATCCATGTCGGTGTCATTGGCGGCGGCCTGGATCACGGCTTTGACGCCATGCAGCCCAAAAGCCTTGCCGGTGGGTGCACCCAGGTCGACGAGTCCATCGCTGAACATCAGCAATGTAGCGTCAACCTTGTTTGTCAGACGGTAGCGTTGCTCGCAGACGATGCAGGCCGGCGCGACACCGAAGGGCAGATGGGACGAAGGAAACGTCGCCAGCAAACAGCCACCGGAAGCCAGTAGCAGGGCATCGGGCATGCCAGCATTGAGAATTTCG
This sequence comes from uncultured Pseudomonadota bacterium, assembly GCA_903883985.1. Classification (GTDB taxonomy): domain Bacteria; phylum Pseudomonadota; class Gammaproteobacteria; order Burkholderiales; family Thiobacillaceae; genus PFJX01. Next base: position 3,906 of record CAISDD010000142.1, read on the forward strand.
ATCTCGCGTCCATGGATGCGCACCAGGAGGCCGCAGACAAAATACGCCACCGAATTCTGCCGCGTCAGCGAGTTGTGGAGGCGGGCATAGATCTCGGGCAACGACAAACCGCAGCAAACGGCCTCACGAAACAGCGCCGGCGTGTGCAGGGAGAATACGGCAGAGGCCAGTCCATGCCCCGCCGTGTCGGCAAGTAAGCCATACCATCCCTTCTCGGGATGTTCGGCGGCGCAGAAAAAATCGGCACTGATCTGGCTGGCCGGCAACGACCAGTGCCGTACCTGAGCACCTCGAAGACTGTTGCTGGTATCGCGGATGCCACGAACCAGTTCGACCGATTCGATATATTCGCGTATGTACGCATCGCTGCTGGCCTTAGTTCCAGACGGTTTGATGGCACTGGTGAATGGAGCCACGATTTTCGTAAACATGATTGTTCTCTCTAGTTACCCACAAGCATGGTTCGTGTAGGTGGAATATGGATTTTCCAGTCCAGGATCGATGTTCGGATCATGTGACCTGATATCGAACGATGCGCCGCGGGTAAGCCTCACAGCGATGCGGCGGTTGTTTACGGCCTACTGTCTTCAGCGCGGCGACGGTCCGGGAGGTCCTTGCCGTTCGACTATACTCAGCGTGCGTACCGAGGTTTCCAGAAAATTGCTTATCACCCCCGACACAAGGGCCGAGAAAGCGGGGTGGTCATGAGAGCGGATACCCTGGCAGGCCACAAGGCCAGGGTATCGTGGAGAATAGCGTCGGCGGTCGAATAGCAGAACCGCTTGAGCCCACTTTAATGCTTCGGATGCCCGGCCGAAATCCATGGCAACCAGTATTCCTCCTACCAGAAAACCAGTACAAACCTCTCGACGAACCTCATGGACTCCTCACGCCGACCTGTCTCTACCCAGAGTCAGTCGGTGAAGGGTCGATCGAGTCAGGTGCAAAAGGATGTTCGGATGTTTGAGGATGAGTAGCGTCATCCTTGTGGGCGTTTCCAAGGGGGAAGAAGTCAGCGCCGAAGGGATTTCACGGGGGATAAGGCCAGCCCCCCCCTTTGGGAAAGGGAGGTTAGGGGGCCTCTCGGGGGCATCCTGGCCTTGCGGGTCGTATTTCACGGCCTCCGGATAGAGGCGTTTGCCGCCACTGAAGTCGCGATAAGTAGGGCCGCGAAACAGATTTGGTTTGCCACCGGTCTCCCTCACCCTGCCCTCTCCCGAAGGGAGAGGGTTCCACCCCCTTCCCCCTCCGGGGGAAGGGCCGGGGATGAGGGCCTGCGCCAGCAGCTTAATGAAGGCA
>CAISDD010000143.1 GCA_903883985.1 uncultured Pseudomonadota bacterium
GGCAAACGCCCTCTCAAGAAGCACGCTTCAACCCGTTGCTTCAAAAAGAAATCATCGCGGCAGCGCCGGCTTTCGGCCGGCTGTTTTCAAAGACGCAGGCAAGGATGCCTGCGCTACAGCCAGGTAGCCAGCCAGGTAGGGTGGGCAAACGGCCTTATCGTTTGCCCACGCGGACTCGCAACGGTGAAATTGGTGGGCAAACAAAAAAACGTTTGCCCACCCTACACATCTGATGCGGGAAGTGGACCCCGATGAACTAGGCGAACTGACTGATTACGAGGTCGAGACGATCTATGACGAGTAACAAGACGCCGCGCTGGAGTCTTGAAGTCCATGCCGGGTCGGTAACTCATGCGTTCATGTTGGCGAACCGGTTTTGTACAGTTCGTCGGGGTGGGCAGGGTCGTGCATGGTCATGGTTAGAACTTCTCAAACTACAACGACTTCTACCCGCTTGCCCAGGGCATGCAGGGCGCGTTCCAGGGTGGGCACCTTGGTGGAATGCTTAGGGTCCAGGATGCGCCGGGCTTCCTTCTCGTCCAGGTCCATGCGCCGGGCCAGGTCAGACTTGCTAAGGCCCTGTTCCTTCATGGCCAGATAGACGGCCGCTTTCATGGCACTGCCCACCGGCAGGCAAGCCAGGTGCTCGCCCTTCCTGGCCTGGCTCGGCAGGGGAATATCCAGTCCATCTTCGATGCGCATCTCGATAGCGGCTTCCAGGGCACCTTCGGCGGCTTCGATGGCGTCTTCCAGGGTGTCACCCTGGGTGATGGCCTCGGGGAGGTCGCGGCAGGTGACGACGAAGCCCCCATCCACTTCATCGGCGGTGAGGGTGACGGGGTAGGCGAAGCGTTGCATGGTGACTCCTAGAACAGGTCTTTCTCGTTCAGGCCCAGTTGTTTGAGCATGGCGTGATAGGTGCCGGTTTTGAGTTCATCCTTCGGGTTCCTGACGATGGTTCGAGTGTCGCCCACCTTCAATACGCCGTGGGAGCCCTTGCCCATGTCGGGATGCCAGGAACAGGCAAGTCCCCGTTCCTTGGCGAGTTTCTGAATCCGTTTGATGAACTCACTACCTTTCATGGCTTTCATTGTCGGACATTATTGTCCGCCTCGCTATGGATGAATTCGGGGTGATCAATGGATCGCCTGCACCTGGATTAGGGCTGGTGCGAGTCACCGTCAAACGCAATCCAGCGCCATTGAGGATGGCGAGCAAGGTCTTCAAAGTGAGGTTGCCTTTCGGCGACTGGGCGCGGTACAGGCTTTCCCGCTGCATCCCGGCCCTCTCGGCTACGGCATCCATGCCCTGAGCCTGGGCCACCTGGCGCAGGGCCATCAGCAGCGCCTCGCGGCCGTCGGGTTCGTCGATGGCTTCCAGAGAGGCCGCCAGGTATTCCTCGGCGAAGGCGGCATCCTCGCGTAGCAGTTCGACCATGGCGTCATCATGGGGGCGAGTGGAGTTCATGGGTCAGGCCGCTCGTTTGAACGTCACCACATTGTCGGCGTCCGCTCGCGTGAGCAGGTCGAACCGGGCACCCAGCAGATTCCAGGCCGCGCGCATTTCCTCCCGGTAGTCGTGCCGCTGATAGATGCGCTTGAGGGCGTTCTGTTCGGTGTGGTTCAAGCATCGTTCAACGATCTCCGGCAACACACCCAGCTTGCCCATCAGGGTCGCGCCAGTGCGGCGCAGGTCGTTGGGTGTCCACTTGCCGCCGGGCAGCTTGAGCACGTCGGTCAGCGGCGATCTGTTCTTCATGGGTGCGCCGTCCCGTTGCCGGTCGCCGATCTGCTTCGCCAGGGATTTGGAGCAGACCGGCCCATCGTTGTGCTTGGCAGGTAGCACCCACTTGCCGAAAACCGTTTCGCCCTGGTCGTTGGTGGTGGTGCCGGTGAGTGTCTTGATGGCCTCGAACTGGCGGATGGCGAAGTCGGACAGGTCGATCAGGTGAGCCTTGCCGTTCTTGCTGTTCTCCGGCGGGATGCGCCATTGCTTCGCTTCAAGATCAACATCAGCCCAGGCCGCGCCGGATAGTTCGCCCACACGGCAGCAGGTCGCCAGCATGATCCAGATGGAATGTGCCGACGTGAAGAACAGGCCAGCGCCGGCAATGACGTCGGGCAGCGCGCGGACCTCGGCTTCCGACAGCACGCGCTCGCGCTCCACCTTCTTGCCGTAGTCGTCGCGCTTCATGTGGCTGGTGGGGTCGTGTTCCAACAGGCCGCGGCGGATGGCGAAGCCGAACATCTGGCGCAGGTCGCCCAGCATGTTGCGGGCCACGATGCGGACACACGAACCTGTCCAACCAGACCGTCACCCTCCCGAAGAATGGCTTTGTCGTCGTCGGCGGTCAGGGCTTCGAGTTCTTTGTTCGTGAAGCTGCTCTTTCCAGCCTTGGGTGTTCTCGCGCTCATTTTTGCCCCCACGTTTGCCCCCACAGATTTTGTGGCTCTGCTCGGTTTGTAATGGACAACTATGGAACGATAAACGTCGTTAACCCAGTAAATACGCGGGTTCGTGGCATTTATACTGGATTGGTCTGGGCCATGCTGGACTTCTATAAACCTTTGTACGAACCAAGGGGTGGTGGGTTCAAATCCTGCCATGCGCACCAAAATAAACAATGGCTTAGCCTTCACGGGCTAGGCCGTTTTGCATTGGTGATAGAGCTGGGGGAACGATTGGGGGAACAGTTGGTTTTTGCCCAAACGATCCAGGTGGATCAGGAAGTGCATTGGGCGCCTATCGAGTGCCGGGTGATGCACTTGGTGGAGCACTTCAACGATGAACCTGGTGGTGATGCCACGGCATCACTATTCGATGCCGTGGGTATGCCGGGTTCTGCGCACGGCATATGCCAGCACCTGGTGGAGCAGGTCAACGGTCTTGCACCGGGAGCGCTGTTTACCAGCATGTTTACCGACGGCCCGTTTACCCCGGCCAGCATCACGAAGCCTGGTGGTGATGACCAGGTGGAGCGCCTCAACGGCATCGACCAGGTGGATTCACGAAGCGCAGTTTTGCGCTTTGCACGCCCGACTGGACTGACGGACCAAAGCGGGGTTCCCGGCCAGCAGCGCCCCACGTACCGATTTTCAAGGCTGCTGCCAAATTACGCTGCTAGCACGACGCTAGGTAAACTGTCGAAACCAATTTGGCTTACCACCGGGCTCCCTCACCCTGCCCTCTCCCGAAGGGAGAGGGTTCCACCCCCTTCCCCCTCCGGGGGAAGGGCCGGGAATGAGGGCCTGCGCCGGCAGCTTAATGAAGGAAAAATGAGTTACGCGACATTACTTAGTTCCGTTTGGCGGTGGGGCCCCCCGCCGCGGTTGGCCGCACGGGTACTCTCGGAACCGTCGTTCCAAGAGCCACCACGCAGGACACGCTCGGGAGGATTTAAGCCATTTCCCTTGGCTGCCTTCCCTCCACCGCCTCTGCGGAAAAAGCCTCAAGTGGCAACGAGGCTGGTCCTTTGTTCGGCGGCTTCTTCGGTACTATGGGCGCCTTCTCACCGGCGTTGATGGCAGGCTTACGGTTTCCCTTCACTGCCCCACCCGACACTATCCCGTCGGGGGCCGATTGATGGCACGACCTTTCACGCCGTACTTACAAGGAATCATCAATGCAACACTTCAAACTGTCGTTCGTGGTAACCCTGATCCTACTGGCCGTAGCCAGTATTTGGGGCTACGGTCTCGCCGGCACATCCGGAGCGATCCAGTCGGTATTCATCGCAGCCATCCTGGGCGTGATGGAAGTATCGCTCTCCTTCGACAACGCCGTGGTCAATGCGGCGGTGCTGCGTAACTGGAGCGCCTTCTGGCAGAAAATGTTCCTCACCGCTGGCATCGTGGTGGCGGTGTTCGGTATGCGGCTGTTGTTCCCGCTGCTGATCGTGTCTGTCGCCACCGGCCTGGGTTTGGTGGATGTCTGGTTTATGGCCATTCATGAACCCCAGGAATACGCCCGCCACCTGACGGACAAACACGCGGAAGTGGCTGCTTTCGGCAGTATTTTCCTGCTCATGGTATTCCTGCGCTTCATCTTCGATGAGAAAAAGGAACTGCACTGGCTGGGCTGGATCGAGCAAAAGCTGGGTGAGCATGGCAGCGAGAGCCTGGCGGTGCTGGTAAGCCTGGCGACCATACTGGTAGCGGTGCACTTCCTGCCTGCAGGGCGTCAACTCGCCGTACTGACTTCCGGCGTGATGGGTTTGACGGTCTATGTCGGCGTCGATTTTCTCAGCGGCCTGCTGGAAGAGGAAGAAGAAACCGAGAGCGTAGGCAAGTTGATTCAGCGCGGCAGTGTCGGGGGCTTCCTCTATCTGGAAGTGCTGGATGCCTCCTTCAGTTTCGACGGCGTCATTGGTGCTTTTGCCATTACCAATGATGTGGTTATCATCATGATCGGCTTGGGCATAGGCGCCATGTTCGTCCGTTCCATGACCGTGTTCCTGGTCAGGAAGGGGACTCTGGTGGAGTTCGTGTATCTCGAGCACGGCGCCCATTACGCGATTGGCATTCTCGCCATTATAATGCTGGCCAGCATGACCCAGCACATTCCCGAATGGTTCACCGGTTTGTCCGGCGTGGCATTCATCGGCCTGTCACTATGGTCGTCCATTCTCTACAAGCGCAAGGTCTTGCGTAAAGAGGGAGGAACGGTCGGGCTGGGCGCCCAATGAAGCGGTGAGTCCAATATTGCCCCAGAGAAGCAATATCCATGGCCATCAGTCCGCAAAATGGCGGTAACGTCAATCTCTCCGAAACCGATCCAATCTGAAGAAGGGGTTGCTGGGCCTGGGCCGGGAAGCCCTCTCCAGCGACGGCGGCGATTTCGACCTGGATGCCAGCCTGTTCATGGTAAGTAGGGCCGCGAAACAGATTTGGTTTGCCACCGGTCTCCCTCACCCTGCCCTCTCCCGAAGGGAGAGGGTTCCACCCCCTTCCCCCTCCGGGGGAAGGGCCGGGGATGAGGGCCTGCGCCAGCAGCTTAATGAAGGCA
>CAISDD010000144.1 GCA_903883985.1 uncultured Pseudomonadota bacterium
TACACGGAAGGGCTGGAGGGCGCGCAGTTCGTCATCAAGAACCCGAGCGCCACGTCCACCTGTGGCTGCGGTTCCTCCTTCTCGGCCTGATTTCGTCGCGACCCGCAAAGGCGGCGCAAGCCGCCTTTATTCTTTTGGAGTAGCCCATGACGGAAAAGAAAGTCGCCTGCCCCACGTGCGGCAAGATGGTCGCGTGGCGTACGGAAAATTCCTGGCGGCCATTCTGTAGTGAGCGCTGCAAGATGATCGACCTGGGCGAATGGGCCACCGGGAAATTCAAGATTCCCATGGAGGAAAACGATGGATTGGACGAAAACCTGGGTGAATAGCGTTTAGGCGATGCGCATCTTGTCTGTCATCCCGCCGATGACGCAGCTCAACACCCCTTATCCATCGACGGCGTACCTGACCGGTTTCCTGCGTTCGCGCGGACTGGACGCGGTGCAGGAAGATCTCGCCCTGGGGCTGGTGTTGCGCCTGTTTTCGCCGCAAGGGCTGAAGGCGATGCGCGCCTGCATCGAGGCGTTGCCGCGGCGCACGCCGCTGCTTGCTGCCTTCCTGGAAACATTCGAACGCTATCTCTCCAGCATTATTCCGGTTGTCACTTTCCTGCAGGGGCGTGACCCCAGCCTGGCCTATCGTATCGCCGGAAGGCAGTTCCTGCCCGAAGGATCGCGCTTCGACGCCCTCGATGTCTACATCGATCCCGACGGCAATGATCCCCTGGCCTGGGCTTTCGGCAGCCTGGGGGTGCAGGATCGCGCCCGCCACTTCGCCACCCTGTACCTGAACGATGTCGCCGACGTGTTGCGCGAGGGCGTGGATGCGCGCTTCGAATTCGTGCGCTATGCGGAATCCCTGGCGCAAAGCCAGCCTACCTTCGGCCCTCTGGCCGCCGCCCTCGCGGCCCCCTTCAACCTGGTCGATCAGACGCTGCACGACCTGACTCTGGAAGCGGTGGCGCGGCATCAGCCTGAACTGGTCCTGCTGTCGGTTCCCTTCCCGGGCAATGTCTATGCGGCATTTCGCATCGCCCAGGCGATCAAGGCGCGCCATCCGGCGACCGTCATCGCGCTCGGAGGTGGTTACGTCAACACGGAGTTGCGCGAACTCTCCGAGCCGCGGGTGTTCGATTATTTCGATTACGTCACCCTGGACGATGGCGAGCGCCCGCTCCTGGCCCTGCTGGAACACCTGCGCGGTGAGCGTGGGGTGGAAGGTCTGGTGCGGACCTTCGTGCGTCTGGCGGGAGCCGTCCACTACATCGACGCGGCAGAGGCCGACATTCCCTATGCCGAAGTCGGCACGCCTACCTGGGATGGCCTGCCCCTGGATCGCTATCTCTCCGTGCTCGACCTGCTCAACCCCATGCACCGGCTCTGGTCGGACGGGCGCTGGAACAAGCTGACCGTGGCGCATGGCTGTTACTGGAAGAAATGCAGCTTCTGCGATGTGACGCTGGATTACATCGGTCGCTACGACGGCCTCAAGGCCCCGGCTCTGGTGGATCGCATCGAAGCCATCATCGAGGAGACCGGGCAGAGCGGTTTTCACTTCGTCGATGAGGCAGCACCCCCTAAGGCCTTGCAGGCGCTGGCCGAGGAGTTGGAGCGGCGTAATCGCGCGATTTCCTGGTGGGGAAATATCCGTTTTGAGAAGTCGTTCACCCCGGAGCTATGCCGGCGCCTCGCGGACAGCGGCTGCATCGCCGTCTCCGGTGGCCTGGAAGTGGCTTCCGACCGCCTGCTCAAGCTCATGCAGAAGGGTGTTTCGGTCGAACAGGTGGCCCGCGTCACCCGCGCATTCTCGGATGCCGGCATCCTGGTCCATGCTTACCTGATGTACGGATTTCCGACGCAGACCCTGCACGACACGGTGGACGCGCTGGAATACGTACGCCAACTGTTTGCCGCGGGCTGCATCCAGTCCGGTTTCTTCCACCGCTTCGTCTGCACGGTGCATGCACCGGTGGGGCTGCATCCTGAGCAATACGGGGTCACCTTGCAGCCTCTGCCACCCACCTCCTTCGCCCGCAACGATGTCGGTTTCAACGACCCCACCGGGGTGGACCACGACGCGCTGGGCGTGGGGCTGAACAAGGCGCTGTACAACTACATGCACGGCATCGGCCTGGAAGAGGACGTGCGGCAATGGTTCGCGGGCTACCCCGCCGAACGAATACCCAAGCCACGCGTATCGCGTCACTTTATCGAGCGGGCCCTGGCGAAAGACGCAAGATGAGTCAGCCAGTGAGCAATCCTCGGTAGTATCCCTGCTGTTCAACTGAAGCTGACCGAGAGCGTCCATCCAAGGTTCGGTACCGGTGCGTGAATTCATTACTTCAGAGGAGCTGACCAACAGGTTCGTGGCGGTAATTGCTGAAGGCGGGTCGGGTTTCCGAGGAGCGGGTTGGGGCATAAACTTGCCCTTTCCTCTGGATTGGACGCGATGATGAAAACCGAAACCTTGATCGATGAGGCCGCGTCGCTGCCGGTGGGGGAAAGGCTGCGGGTGGTTGAATCGTTGCTGCAAAGCCTGAACCAGCCTGAACCCGAGATCGACGAGGCTTGGGCTGCCGAAGCACGCCGCCGCCTGGCGGAGATGCGTAGCGGCCAAGTCCAGGGCATCCCTGGCGAGGTGGTGTTCGCGCGCATACGCGAACGTCTCGCCAAATGAACTTCGTCTTCCACCCGGAAGCGGAACGCGAGTTGGACGAGGCCATAGACTGGTACGAACTGCGTGCACCGGGGCTGGGACTGAATTTTGCCGACGAGGTACAAGCCGCCATCGGGCGCGCCGTGGCCTTTCCCCTGGCCTGGCAGGAACTGGAGAGGTGAGGCGGGCCCTGGTTCATCGTTTCCCCTATGGTGTGTTAAGTAAGCTGTCGAAACCAATTTGGCTTACCACCGGGCTCCCTCACCCTGCCCTCTCCCGAAGGGAGAGGGTTCCACCCCCTTCCCCCTCCGGGGGAAGGGCCGGGGATGAGGGCCTGCGCCGGCAGCTTAATGAAGGCA
>CAISDD010000145.1 GCA_903883985.1 uncultured Pseudomonadota bacterium
ACTTTCGCTGAATTGGCTGGCAACCTGATCCGGTTCATCAAAGGCTCCGCCAAACCTAGACCAACTCACCTCAAGCCTCATCGGAAACATGCCTACAAATCAACCACTTAAAAGTGTCGTTTGGTTAAGTTGAGAGGATTGATGTACAGCTGGGTTGGGTTAGCTGGCGGTTATTGGCGGCCCAGAGCGGTTCCTTGTGGCTCCAGACTTGTTGGACATCGTCGGCGAGTTCGACGGATAAACCCTAACAACGACAGTACACAGTGTGTACCATGAATCAACACATCCGGCACGAGACCCACCATGCAAACCAACACCACAAACGACACAGCCACCCGCGCCGTCAACCTCCGGGTCCGCGAAGACATCCGCAACCTGATCGACCAAGCCGCGCGCAGCCAGGGGAAATCACGTTCGGAATTCATGATCGACGCCGCCCGCCGGGCCGCCGAGGATGCGCTGCTCGACCAGACTCTGGTGCGGGTGGATGCCCAGACCTATGCCCACTTTCTCAGCGTGCTGGACCAGCCGCCAAGCGGTGAAGGCTATGAGCGTCTGATGAAGGCGGCGAAACCTTGGCAAGCCTGATTCTGGAAGCGCCCACGCTGTTGAGCGTGGAACACCGGTCGGACGGGTTTGCCTCGGGCACCACAAGCCTGGACGATTGGCTGAAGCGCCGCGCCCACGCCAACCAGATCAGCGGCGCTTCCCGCACCTACGTGGTGGCCGATGCCGGGCGGGTGGTGGGTTATTACTGCCTGGCTTCCGGCGCCTTGGCCTTGAACGACGCCCCGGGTGGCCTTAAGCGCAACATGCCGGACCCGATCCCGATGGCGATCCTGGGGCGGCTCGCCGTCGATCAGGGCTGGCAAGGCCGCGGCCTGGGTGTGGCGTTGCTGCGGGATGCTGTCGAGCGTACCCAGGCTGCCAGCGCCATTATTGGCATCCGCGGCCTGCTCGTGCATGCGTTGTCGGATGAAGCCAAAGCGTTCTATGAGCACCATGGCTTTGTGCCATCGACTTCGAGGCCGATGACGTTGGTGATGTCGTTGAAGGAAGGCCAATAAATATGCCGTGCAATATTTCACCAGAACACCTCCAGATTATCGAAACGCATTTGAGCATGATCGCTTCGGAATCAGCGCGACAAGCCTATCGTTTTCTAATTGACTTCATTTCTAGTAGAAGTGATGTAACCGCTTGCGTGCCTACAGGCCGCGAACAAAATCGAAAGAAGGCGGTAACAATCACCATTACCAACGGCAGATATTTCTCATTTATTGCCAACAAAAGTAACTTGCTGTTTTATTTTCGTTTGAAAGACAGGAATCCGTTTCGCTCTGCAATCAACCGACTTGATGAGCAAGGATTCGTGGTTGATCACGAGCCAAATCCTGAATCTGAGGCAACAGTAAGAATTGCAACCGAATAGGATGCTCGCAAGTTGGTTAGATCCATTTTTGACGCCGGAGCATTCGCAATGAAAAGAGAATGGCCCGAAATTTAGTTGACAATGTCAGAGATTGATGGCGGTGTGCTTATTGAGCAAGAAATCAGTCACGACCACATGCTTTATAAGGCGCGAGGATGGAAAATTACCGCCCAGCTTGTCCTGTTTGTGGATTTATGCATCCAGCACGGACTCACGTTTGCAATACAGAATAGCCATCCTCAACCTAAACACAGAGGAAGAGATAGCGATGGCGCCCCTTACATATCGTTTGGCAGAGAATATGTCGACGGTTGGCTCTTTAGTACAAGAGGCGGATATGGAGGCGCTTTGCCAGATACCATTTTAGGCCACATCCTAATCAGGAATAGAGCAGGGTATGAACAACGACTTAAAGACGCCACACTCTCATATAGCCTAGAAGGCGGAAGTAACAATCACATAATTATTGAGAATGCGCTTATTGGGCGCGCACTTGAAATACTCTTTCTTACAATCATCAACAACAATAGCGAGGAGAATATGGTGAATCACTCAAGAAACATCATTCTCTATGGGCCACCCGGCACAAAAAAAACCTACCAAACCGCCAGCAAAGCATTAGCCATCATTGAAGGAAAATCAAAAGATGATCGCGGCGCACTCATGGCTCGCTATCGTGAACTGCACATCCAAACCGATGAGGAAAACAAAGAAATAATCGATGGCCAAATCGCCTTTGTCACCTTCCACCAGTCCTACAGCTACGAGGATTTCGTCGAAGGCATCCGCCCCAAGCTCGATCAAGGTAGCGCCACAGTCCAATACGAGATTCGCAAGGGCATCTTCCGCCAGATGTGTTGCCGCGCCGAGAAAGACCACGAGAACAATTACGTCCTCATCATCGACGAAATCAACCGCGCCAATATCTCCAGGGTCTTTGGCGAATTGATTACTCTGCTGGAACCGGACAAGCGAATGGGTGCAACCAATGCAATCCAGATGCGACTGCCCTACTCGGGTGACGAATTCAGCGTGCCGAGGAATCTGTATCTGATCGGCACCATGAACACCGCCGACCGTTCCATCGCCTTGCTCGATACCGCCTTGCGACGGCGTTTCGAGTTCGAGGAAATGATGCCGAACCCGGAAGTTTTACCGATCAGGATCATCGTGATAGAGGATGGGGGCAAACCGGTCGACCTTGTGGCAATGCTTGAATCGCTCAACAAGCGCGTTGAATTTCTCTACGACCACGATCACACTATCGGCCATGCCTTTTTTTGGGATGTCGATAGCACTAATAAACTCGATGCCGCCTTTCGCTACAAAGTCATTCCGCTGTTGCAGGAATATTTCTACGAAGATTGGGCAAGGATCGCCATCGCATTGAACGAGCCAGATAATGGTGGTGGTTTCCTGGAAATCAACTCACTCACTCCACCTGTCTCCCGTTGGCGGCAGGATTCTGGCTACGAAGCAAAATTCAGCTATCGAGTGAATTCACAACCTTTTCCCGCTGAGGCTTACCGGCGGTTGGCGGGAAATGGCCGACTCCCTGCAGATGCTGAACCCCATCTGGATAAGGATTGACCCATGCCCACCATCAGCATCTTCTACGGCATCCTCATCCAGATGTTCTGGGATGAACACGCGCCACCGCATTTCCACGCTACCTATGGCGAATTCACGGCTTCCGTCGACATTCGCGGTCTGTGCATCAGCGAAGGCAGCCTGCCGCGCCGGGCGGCTCAATTGGTTCTGGATTGGGCGGAATTGCATCAGGCCGAACTGTTGGAGGACTGGGATTTATGCCAGTCCAAGCAGCAGCCCAAGCCTATTGACCCTCTGCGCTGAGAAGGAGACTGCCATGTATTGGGATGTCGTCGAAGTCCACCCCGCTGCGCCACGCAGCTTGATGGTCCGTTTCGCGGATGGTTTGAGCGGCACGATTCATATCAGCCGCGAGTTTTGCACCGGGGTATTTCAAGCGCTATTGGATGACGCCGCCGTGGCTCTGGCCCAAGTAGAACACGGGGTGCTGGTATGGCCGAACGGGCTTGATCTGGCGCCGGACACCATGTACCAGGAAATTCGCAACAGCGTGACGCGTCATTACGAAGTGGGATGCCGACAAGTTGAAAACGTTGATTGAATCAGCCCAGCCCCTGGGTGAACAGAACTCGCCTATACCCGAGGGACTGGATTGGCATACGGCGATCCTCGTTGAACGACTCGCCCGTTTGGATAGCGGGGCTGAAACCGTCTCCTCTTGGGTAGCGACCAAGGTGGGGCTGAGAAAAACCGCACTGGGACAAACATCAACATGACCCTCCTCTCCCTCCGCGAGCACGAGACTTTCGCCATCGACGAGACCTTTTCCTGCAAAGACAGGAAGTCGGTCACGCACGCCCAGGCGGATGCGCTGGGACGGTTGTCGCAGCGTCTGCGAACGGGCGGCATGAAAGGCGGGCTGTTCACCCACGCCAACCGCACCACCCTCAAGTCGCGGCAGTTCGTGGGGGTGGTGCAACTCGGGTTGGATGCCATCGAGATCATCCCCAAGATCGATGGCATCGACGATCAGGCGGTGCGCATCAATCTGTTCCTCATGCTGGCGCGCACGCGGCGACTGGCCATTCATGAGGCCGATCTGGCGCGCCTGGCCGAACAGAA
>CAISDD010000146.1 GCA_903883985.1 uncultured Pseudomonadota bacterium
CACGTCAAAAATGTCCCTGGACACAAAACCGACGTGGGTGACTCTGAATGGCTGGCGCAGTTGGGCCGCTATGGCCTGGTCCACGGCAGTTTCATTCCACCGAAAGATCTGCGTGAATTGCGGCAGGTGTCGCGCTACCGTACGAAGGAATCGAACATGCTGGCGTGTTCAACGGAGGATTCAAGGATGATCCATAACGCCCTCCGAACGATCAGGGCATCTGGCCGCCCGTGCCCAATGGCGACGGGTTTTCGCCGAAATGCCGATCCAGACCGATTTTGGCCCGGATCGGACGATTACCATTGATGACGTTATCCAGTCTGGCTCGGTTCTCCGCCTCCGAACCACGATCATTTTCCCTGTGCCAGAGATGTAGCACCGGCACGGCGAACTGGCCGTCCTTGCGTAGAACACCATAACGCATGAGGCGAATGGCCAGATCGGCGTCTTCGTGTCCCCAACCCTGATAGTGCTCATCGAAACCGTTGATTATGGCGAAATCGTCCCGCCACAGACCCAGGTTGCAGGTATGCACACCGCGCCATCGTCGTGGACGCAGCCGCCGCCAAGCCTGGCCGGGCAGGCGCAGTAGGGGCAGCACACGGTTAACTTCGCCGCGCACCTGCGCCGCGCGCCATTGTGACCACGACCAGGCTAACAGTCGGGTCTCGCCTGCCAGAGTTGCATCGGTCAACGCCTCCGATAACAGCATGCGGTTTCCGACCACCATGCGACCGTACTCCGCCAAGGTACGATGGCGGGCGATGAAATCGCCGAAAACCAGGCAATCTCCGTCAAGGAAAATCAGGTAGTCGGCGCTGCTGGAAGCCACCGCCATGTTGCGCGCCTCGGCGGCGCGAAACCCCAGGTCTTGATGCCAGACATGGCGCAGTGGCACCGGAAAGCGAGCCTGCCAGCCGGCCACCACGGCGGCAGTCTCTTGACCGGAACCGTCGTCGGCGACGATCACCTCATGAGGCATGGTCTCCTGGGCGGCCAGGCTTTCGAGCACGCGATCCAGCGCCTGTGGCCGGTTGTAGGTGGTAACGATGAGGGTAATACGCATCCAGGCCTTCCCCTTCCTGTTCAATTTGTGTGGTCTGCCAGCAAGGCATCCAAGGCCGCCAACACGGTGTCGGCCGACAAGCGGATCAGGCAGTCGCTCAGGCTGTCGCGATGGCGCTCGCAACCTTCGTGCAGGCACGGTACACAGTCCCCCGGCCCTTGCAGCAGCAGCACATTTCCCGCGCGCTGCCAGGGCTGTACCTGCCATTGCCAGGGGCTACTCGTGCAGCCTTTCGGCCAAGGCCCCCACTTGACCGGATTGCTGGGGCCGAACATGGCCAGAGTCGGCGTGCCACAAGCCGCAGCCAGATGCGTCGTGGAGGTGTCCGGGCCGATATAGCAGCGCGCCTGGGTCAGGAGCCGCGCCAGGGTGCCGAAACTGGCGCGCCCGGCCAGACTGCTGGCGGTTCCTGGCCAGGCTGCGGCCAGTGCTGCACAACTCGCCACCTCCTCGGCATCCGGTCCGCCGCTCAACACCCCCCACCAGCCGCGCCTTTGCAATTCAGCCAGCAAAGCCTGCCAGCCGGCATCGGTCCAACGCTTGTAGCGCCAGTTGGGAAAAGGATGGAACACGGCAAAGGACACGCGGCGCCAGTCGAAGGGCAGACAGCGATCGAGGACAGACTCGGCCTCGGCCTCGATCGGCGGCACGACTTCGTAATGCGGCGCGATGCCCAGACGTTCCGCCAGCACCAGGTTCTGCACCACGGTATGGGTATGCAGGTCGTCCAGCAGCACGCACTCGGCCATGGCCCGCTTCCACAGACTCTTCAGGCCAGGCTCGCCGATCAACCCCAGCCGCCTGGGTGAGGCCAGCCAGGCGTAGAGATAAGGGCGGTCGCCTCCCTGGGTGGTGATCGCCAGATCGTAACGGCGCCACAGACGGCGCACCAATTGGCGCTTGGCCGCCCCGTCGCTGTGGGGATCGACGACGATGACTTCATCACAATCGGGGTTGCCCGCGAGAATGGCAGCGGTATTCCTGAACACCAGGATGTCGATACGCGCCTGTGGCCAAGCCAGGCGCAGGGAACGCAGCAGCGGCGTATTGAGGAGCACGTCACCGATCAAGCGGGTAGCGATGAGCAGGACACAGGCAGGTGGACGAGACAGGTACATGGAATTAGTCGCAAAGCCTCGCCAGGATGGTTTGAACCGCTTCACCCACCGAGATCGGACCGAGCGGCGGTTCAGGCAGCGCATGAGTTTGCCAGTCGAGCCAGAGCTTACGCAACTGCACCAGGACGGCAGCAGGATCGGTGGCGGGAGCCAGATAACCATGACGCGCCTCCACCAAGGCATCGAGTTGCGAATTCAAGTGGGTGAGCGCGAACACGGGGCGACGCGCCCAAAGGTATTCATAGAATTTCGACGGAATGTACTCCGCGCAGACGGGGTCCATGCCGTGCAGCAACAACAGCACGTCGCACGCTTGCATGTGCAGCATTACCTGTTCGCGGCCGCTCAACCCGGTTTCAGGATCGCGTTCGAGGCGGCCATGCGCTGCAACCTTGTCGGCCAGACCCAGTTCCCGTACTGCATGCGCCGAACCGTCATCCAGGCAGGCACCGTAGATATGCAAACGAATGACGTTGACTGCCTTCGGCTCCTCGTGCAGAAATTCGGCCCAGGAACCGAGAAAGGGAATCAGCGTGCGCCCCGCTGCCAGCGAACCGAAATGACCAATATCGAGCGTATCGCCATAACGGTGCTCGCCCCGGATAGGTGGCGGCTCAGCCCCGGCGAGCACCGCGAACCCTCGTTCACCCAGCCGCGGATGGCGCCCCAAGGCGGACTGGTACGCCCCTTCCGTGAACCACCAGACGCGATCCGCATCCGCGCAAATCTTCTTTTCCAGCCAAGCGCGCGCGCGCTCCTCCCGCGAAAATTTTCCCGTTTTCCCCGGTGCAATCATGGGATCGTGGATCTCGGCGATCCAGGACACACCGGTGAGCCGCTTTATCCACCATCCGGCCAGATGGGCGGACCACGCACCTCCTGTCGAGTAGACCAGATCGACCCGCTTTCTTCGCACCCGCCACACGCCCACCATGGCCGCGGGCAGCGCCCAGGACCACTGGCTGGTGAGCCCCAACAGTCCACGTTCGAGGAGAATGAACGGCCCAAGCACCAGGGTTGCGACCAATACCAACAGGCGGTAAGCCGGGCCCTTGCCGATGCGCAGCCGCAGCCAATGCCGGAAATCGAAGCGAAAACCCGACGCCCCCCAGGGCAGCAACTGCCGATGCGCCACCCGCCGATCGAGCGAACCCGTGACCGCGCTCAAGACCTGCAGCTCCAGGCCCGCAGCCTGCAAATGCGGAATTTTGTCCGTGATGGTTTGGCTGGCCGCCCGTCCGTCCATGTTGAAGCCATGAGACAGGATGAGCCAGCGCCGCGGCGAAGTGAGGTTTTTTAGAGCATCACCGGGGGGATGTCGTTCGAATTGGTTCAATCTTTCTCCTGTTTCTTACCTAAGTCCGCAGGTTAATCGGCTCTAACGTACCCATCGGCAGGAAGCCCCCCAATATTAGAAACGACTGTCACTGGCGGGTAGCGTCGGCAACCGGGGAGTGGCAATATTTCCGTGCATTACACAAAATGAACGACCAGGCGGCGGTTGCTGCGATGTCCAAACACGCGCTTCCCATGAAAACTCGCTTCCTGCGATTCCCAGAGCAGACCCGTTTGCCTTCGTGCGGCAGACAATCTACACGCTACGAAACCGTCATCACGATGATCCTCGATCACGTCAAAGTCCGACTTCCCCTGGCTCAGCAAACCCGCATAGGCCACGACGATTTCGCCGAACGATAGACCGGAACGTATGGGGAGTGCATCATCCCACGGCCTTGCGCACCCCCGCGAACTTCTCCATATCTACCCGACCGGCGTCAGACCTGCCTGAGCCGTGAACAGATCGGCTCCTTGCTTAAGCTGAAACCTGGGTAGCAAAGAACAGTCTGGGTGGAAACACTTCGAGCCATGGGACCAACTGGGTGAAATGTTGAGAGTTGGATTATACCATTAGCATCAAGTGGTTACAGTCGTTTATGGCAACTTCTCAACAAGGCATGGCAACCATAGCAACGAGGTGACGAGACCTCTCTCGACTTCACCGGCGGCAAACGCCTCTATCCGGAAGCCGTGAAATACGACCCGCAAGGCCAGGACGCACCCGCCGGCACCAACGGCTAAGTCAACGTAGGGCGGAATGCCGTTTATTCCGCCGTATGCCTGATACGTTTCCACGCCCCCCCCCGTCGCACACAAGGCTGCGGCGTTGGGCGCGGTGTATGTGTCAGGGTTGGACGGCGGAATTAACTGCATTCCGCCCTACGGGACTCTGACCGCAGCCGCTATGCCGTGACTTATTGAGAAGTGTCGCGGTAGGGACGCCGGTTACCCGACGCCCCCCGCACAGATCCCTGCGAGCGGAATTACCGCACAAGGCTCCTAAGTAAGCTGTCGAAACCAATTTGGCTTACCACCGGGCTCCCTCACCCTGCCCTCTCCCGAAGGGAGAGGGTTCCACCCCCTTCCCCCTCCGGGGGAAGGGCCGGGGATGAGGGCCTGCGCCGGCAGCTTAATGAAGGCA
>CAISDD010000147.1 GCA_903883985.1 uncultured Pseudomonadota bacterium
AGCAAGGCCATGAGCCGAAGCCGATACGTCATCCCGGAACCGGATAAGCCGCATTTCCTGACATGCACAGTAGTCGAGTGGCTGTCCGTGTTTACCCGCCCGGATGCGCTGCAATTCCTCCTCGATAGCTGGACGCATCTGCGCCAGCACGATAGTTGGTTTTGAAGACTACGGGGCACTGGAGCGTGGGAACGCAGTTTTGGACGCTCCAGCGTCCCGACCTAGAGCAAGGCCATGAGCCGAAGCCGATACGTCATCCTGGAACCGGATAAGCCGCATTTCCTGACATGCAATCTGATGTACGAAGACACGGTGGAAACCGATGTCTACCGTGCCTTGCGTACCCGCATTCAACTGTTCACCGCCGTAGTTGGCCGGCTCCAGCCCATCCTGTCAGCTCTTCCCGCGCAAATCGCCCGAGTGGCGCTTGCCACGCCAGGAGAGCAGCAACAGGCGCGCGCCAATCTTGTCTCGCAGTTGCAGCAAGAGGCCAGCGCCACTGCGGTTGAGGCCTTCGACATTGATGAAGCCATCGAGGCTACGCTGGATATGCCCACCAGACCGCCAGCGCCCTATGGGCTTGATGAGCTTGGCCGCTTGCTCGACCACCCGAAGTTGCTCCCCCCAGGCGTGGAGGCGCGACGAGTCAGTTCCAAGGACGTGTTCTGGAGCCAGCCAGGAGCACAGCAGGTGAGCGTAACCACGGATGTCGAGTTCTACGAAGAACATCCGAAAACGGTGGAATTCTGGACGCCAGGCAGCCCAGCCTTTCCGCATCCGGTTGAGGCGGGGTCTTCCACATCAGACATGGTGCCTATCCGTGAATTGTTGAAAGTATTGTGACTGTGCCGTCGAAGCCCGTTTCGAGCAGATGGCGGGCACTGAACTCCGGACACCCAGGACACGCTACGTTACTTGCGTAATACGCGCCCTGCGTATAGGATATGCACATGATATTTATTGAGATGCCAGTCTTCAATAAGCTGGTCTCTTTCACTGATGATGAACTGCGCACCGTCCAGAACGTTCTGGTGGACAACCCAGAAGCTGGTGACCTGATATCGGCTGGGCATGGCCTGCGCAAGTTGCGTGCGGCGCTGTCTGGACGTGGAAAACGTGGCGGGGCGCGTGTGATTTACTACTGGTGGGCGAGCAAGTCGGTCTGTTACCTGGTGTTTGCCTACCCCAAGAATGTGATGGACAACTTGACGGACACCCAGCTCAAAACACTGGCCCAGGTCATGACTGAGGAGATTGGCCATGGATGACACGCTGTTTCAAGATTTGCTTGCCGGCGTGAAGGATATGGGGCGGCACATCCGTGGCGAGACTGTCCCTGGTGTCCGGGTTACCGAAATCCAGGAGCCTGATGTAAAGGCTTTGCGCGAAGGAACCGGCGTGTCCCAGGCCGAGTTTGCCCGCCTCATAGGCGTATCGCGCCGCACACTTGAGAACTGGGAACAGCACCGGTCTCGACCCACGGGGCCGGCTAGGGCGTTACTCAAGGTGGTGGCTTCTAACCCCAAGGCCGTGGTCGAGGCGTTGCACGCGTAGCACCTCCCGCCGAAATATCCAGACACCCAAGACATTCCGGCAGCGCCGAACGGGTTAGAGGATGCCTACGAACTCAATGGTTACCTCGCAAGCAAGGCGGTAAGCGGTGTTCGCCTGAGGTTCGGCGAATGGAACCAGAGGCCTTCCCCAGTCCCATTTCTCTTGCTGCAATTTTGCTGCACTTAATGCAGCAAGCACCGGTAAAATACGGTACTTCACGGTAAGCCATCTTGTTGATTCTATTGGGCAACAGCCTGCGAACCCGCGCCCACACTAGGGGTTGTAACGGATTCAAAAGCCGCCATTGCCCGCTCAAGAATTCCGTTTGCCTCCAGTGGTTCGCGCATCATCCTTCTCAAATCAATCATGTGTTCACGTCACGCGAACACATGATACTCTCTGAACGACACGAGTTGTTCACTGAAAAATAGTGTACGTATAACGTGAACACTAACCAACAATGAACGAAATCGTGTCGTTTCAAAGTGGCCAGCGGACAGCATGCATATGCTCTGTACCTAGCCTGGAGTCAGGTTTGAAAGCCTACTCATGGAGTAAGCACGTTACTTGACTGTCTCAGCGAACGCCTCAGCCTCCTCCCGATACCACCGCTGAAATACCACCACCCTCAGCGTCGTCTGCGCAGTATCCCCGGCCCGGAAGGTCTGACAGCCGGGTAGCCGGGTAGGGTGGGCAAACGGCCTTATCGTTTGCCCACGCGGACTCGCAACGGTGAAATTTGACATCCCATCAAAGCCAACTAAATCAGCGCTTCTCTAGGGTTACTCGGTTTGTAGGCAAAATCAGTTACGCGACATTACTTATGGCATCGGTCTGAGGAATCAAGGCTTATTCCAGCAACAGCGCGTCTAGCGCCTTCAGGTCAGCCTGCGCTAGGGTGCCGCTGGCCGCTTTTAGCGTGAGGCCGGCGACTAGGGTCTGGTAACGAGCGGCGGCGAGATCCTTGCTGGTACTCGAGACCTGCTGCTGGGCGTTGAGCACGTCCACGCGAGTGCGCACCCCGACCTCCAGGCCTAACTTGGTCGATTTTAGCTGCGCCTGGCTGGACACCAGGGCCTGCTTGAGGGCTTGCACCTGGGCATTACCGGAAACCACGCCGAGGTAAGCCTGGCGCGCTTCGAGGATGGCCTGACGGCGCGCGCTTTCCAGGTCGAAACGGGCCTTCTCCAGATTGGCGGAAGCTTCCCGCACGCGCGAGTCGGTGGCCCCACCCTGGTAGAGAGGCAGGGCGAACTGCAAGCCGATGCTGCTGACGTTGCTGCCTACGCCGCCCATGGTGCCCACTAACAGGTTGCGGTTGTCGCTGAAGCTGGCTGCCAGGTCCAGCGTCGGGGCGTGTCCGCCCTTCTGCTTGTCCACCTCGCGCCGCGCCGCTTCCAGGCCGGTGCGGCCGAGCGCCACGGCAAGATTGTCTGTGGTGGCCCGCGCCACCCAGGCGTCCATGTTGGCGTCAGGCAGCCGCATCGCGGCCTGGCCATCGAGGGGGGCCAAGGCGGGCGCATCCCGTTCGATGAGCCTTTCCAGCGCCCGCTGCTTGACTTCCAGATCGTTCTGCCCGGCGATTTCCTGGGCCACGCCCAGGTCGTAACGCGCCTGCGCCTCATGGGTGTCAACGATGGTCGCAGCCCCCACCTCAAAACTCTTCCTGGCCTGCGCCAGTTGTTCGGCGTTGGCCTGCTTCTGCGCGCCCACCGTGGCCAGGACATCCCGTGCCTGAAGCACATCGAAATACGCGCGGGCCACGCGCAACAACAGATCCTGCCGCGCCACCTTCAGTTGCAGCTCCGCTTGCAGCACCTGCAATTTGCTCTGTGCATAGGCTTCCAGGTTCTGCTTGCGATAGAGCGGCTGGGTCAGCGAGAGGCTGAAGCCATAGGGATCGGAGGACTGGGAATAGCCGGAGGGAAGGCCGGAGTACTCGCTGCTGGCGTGGCTCAGCGAGGCGCCCAGGTTGATCGTGGGTCGCAGCAGTGCCAGGCCTTGCGGCAGTTTCTCCAGGCCGGCCTTGTAGGCCTGCAAGGCGGAGGCATAGGTCGCGTCGTGGTCCAGGGCGAGCTGGTAAATCTGGCCCAGATTCGCACCCCAGGAAAGATGGGTGGCGCAGGCCAGGGCAAGACAGAGGGGCAGGCGCATGTTCTTCAACTCAATAGGTGGGCATGGTGCGATCAACTTCCCCGGCCCAGGCGGCGACGCCACCGGCGAGGTTGATCACGCGGCGAAAGCCATTGTGTTCCAGGAGGCGGCCGACATGAAAGCTGCGCACGCCGTGGTGGCAGATCACAACCGTTTCTCGCTCCGGATCGAGCTCCCCCAGGCGCAACTGGATGCCGCTCATCGGCCGCAGCAGCACCCCGTCCAGGTGGCAACGCTCGTATTCCCAGCCTTCGCGCACATCCAGGAGGAGGGGTGCCGGGCGCTGTGGGTCGTCCAGCCAGGCTTTGAGTTCGGCGGGGCGCAGTTGCTGCATGTTCAGAAGACGAAGCGTTCCGGTTCGGCGGCGTTTGCCAGGGATTTGCTGACCGTCTCGAACAGGGCTACGCCCGGGCAGGCAGGGGAGGCCGTACAGGTGTAGAGCGTCGCTGCCATCGCCGGGCCTTCGCCCACGATGGCGAAGAGGCGCCCACCAGGGTTGAGGCGTTTCAGGTAGGTCTCGGGCGACAGGGGCACCGATCCGGTCAGCACGATCACGTCGAACAAGCCATCAAGGCTCCAGTCGTGGGCGCCGTCGCCCAGTCGGGTGTGGACGTTGGTAAGTCCATGGGCGTGTAAGCGCCTATCCGCCTCGGCGCTGAGGTCGGCATGGATTTCCACCGTGACCACGCTCTGGGCCTGGTGGGCCAAGAGGGCGGTGAAGTAGCCGCTGCCGGTGCCAATTTCCAGCACCCGGTCGTTTGCGCCGACCTGGACGGATTGCAGGGCGCGCGCCTCGACGACTGGAGCCCACATGGCTTCACCGTGCCCCAGGGGGATGCCCGTGTCGACGAAGGCCAGAGACTGGTAGATCGAGGGCACGAAGTCCTCGCGTTTTACCTTGAGCAGCAGGTCGAGTACTTTCGGATCCAGCACCTCCCAGGGGCGGATCTGCTGTTCGATCATATTGAAGCGTACCTGTTCGTAATCCATGCAAGACCCCTCGGAATTTCAAAGTTTGGGACGCGCGCCATTCTAACCGGACAAGGCCATGCCTGCCTCACGGTCAATCTGTCCCGCCGGCGTGAAACCGGTGCAAATTGGGCGGGCAGAGATAATTGTGTGGGCCGGTCGTGGCCAGGTGCGCCTATCCCGTCACGGCGTGGCTGTCGGCATCAGTCTGAGTCAGATACACCGCGTCTATTCGTTCATAAGAACTTTCGATTGGCCTGACGTCGCGATGACCAGAGCTTTGCGAGTACCATTCGCGCCTCTTTGGCGGCGCGTCTGTAGCCCCGCCATGCTGATTTTCAAAGTCTTCACCCTCGGAGGCGATACATGACGTCTGTAGTGGCGACCAACCAGACCATTCTGGTCGTGGGCGGCGGCATTTCCGGCATGACGGCGGCGCTCGAAGCGGCCGAAACCGGAAAGCAAGTCGTGCTGGTGGAAAATAACCCCTACCTGGGCGGGCGTACCGTTCAGCTCTACCGGTATTTCCCAAAAATGTGCCATCCCACCTGCGGCCTGGAGATCAACCTGCGCCGTTTGAAGGCGAACCCGCGCATCCAGGTGCTCACCCTGGCGGAAGTGACCGGCATCTCCGGCGGCAAAGGGGCTTACAGCGTTTCTATAAAGCTGAAGCCGCGTCACGTGAACACCAACTGCACGGCCTGCGGCGAATGCGGGCGGGCGGTGCAGACCGAGATTGCCGACGAGTTCAACTACAACCTGGGCAAGATCAAGGCGGCCTACCTGCCATCTTCCATGGCTTACCCGCAGCGCTATGTGATTGATCCCTCCATCATCGGCACTGCCGATGCGCAGCGCGCGAAGGCGGCCTGCAAGTACGATGCCGTCGATCTGGAGCAGCAGGAAGAAGTCATCAGCCTCAACGCCGGCGCCATCGTCTGGGCCACCGGCTGGCAGCCCTACGCCGCCGAGAAGATCGTCTATTACGGCTATGATCGCTTTGCCAACGTCATCACCAACGTTGAATTCGAGCGTCTGGCCGACCCGTCAGGCCCCACCGGCGGCAAGATACTGCGCCCGTCGGATGGCAAGGAGGCGAAGAACGTCGCCTTCATCCAGTGCGCCGGTTCGCGTGACGAAAACCATCTGCGCCACTGTTCGCGCTTCTGCTGCATGGCCTCACTCAAGCAGACGCATTACGTGCAGGAGGCGTTTGGCGACGCCGGCCGGTCCACGATCTATTACATCGATATACGTGCCATCGACCGCTTCGAGGACTTCTACCAAAAGGTGAAGGCCAACCCAAACGTGTCCTTTGTGAAGTCCAAGGTCGCGCGCATCACCGAAGACAAGGCCGGCAACCCCGTGTGCAACGGCGTCAACGTCGAAGGCTACAAGCGCTACGCGACTGCGCATGACTTGGTCGTGCTCGCCGTCGGCATGGAGCCCGCCGTCAAGGGCATGGATATTCCAGGGGAAGTCATGTCTGACTCCTCCGGCTTCATCATGGCTGATCCGGCCAATGCCGGCATCTTCGGCGCTGGCTGCGCTACCAATGCTCTGGATGTGAACCGCGCCGTACAAAGCGCGACCGCGGCCGCACTGCGTGCCATCCAGGTCGTCAACAAAGTCGCCCGTGCGGAGGCTTGAGAAAAATGGCTGAAACCAAAACCGCTGCATATATCTGCAAGG
>CAISDD010000148.1 GCA_903883985.1 uncultured Pseudomonadota bacterium
AAGGCCGTTTCAGTGACGGCCCGAACGCCCGACAGGGCGGGACTGCGCTAGCAGGCCGAACCCGCGAAGCGGGCGGGCCGGAACCAGGATGGCATGGGTCATGCGTTTCATTGCAGGGATGCTCCCTGATTAAAAAGCCGAAGGAATGCAGCCTCGTCCAGAATTCTAATGTTCAATTGTTCCGCCTTTGCGAATTTTGCACCGGCTTGCTCCCCAGCAACCACAAAGTCGGTCTTAGCCGAAACGCTGCCCGCCACCTTGCCGCCCTCGGCCTCGATGCGCGCGCGGGCCAGATCGCGGCTGAGATGGGGCAAGGTGCCGGTGAGCACGAAAGTCTTGCCCTCCAAGGCTCCCGGTTTGACCGGCTGAACCTTCCCGTCCAGCCACGCCTCGGCCCGGCGCAGGGCCTCGATCACGTTCCGGTTGTGGCTTTCCTGAAAAAAGGCAACGATGGACGCCGCCACCACGGGCCCCACATCTGGCACCCGCAACAGGGCCTCCGTATCGGCCCGCATGAGCGCATCCTGAGTACCAAAGTGGCGGGCCAGGTCCTTGGCGGTCTGCACGCCGACATGGCGCACACCCAGCGCAAAGACGAAGCGCGCCAACGGGCGCTGGCGACTAGCGGCGATAGCCACGAGCAGGTTCTCCGCCGACTTCTGCGCCATGCGTTCCAATCCTGCGATCTGCTCCAGGTCCAGCACATAGAGGTCGGCGGGTGTTTGCACCAGCTTGCGATCGACCAGTTGATCCACCAACTTATCGCCCAGACCTTCAATATCCATCGCCCGGCGCGAGGCAAAATGGAGGATGGCCTGCTTGCGCTGCGCCGGGCAGGCCAGGCCATTGCTACAGCGGGCGGTGGACTCGCCCTCCAGGCGCAGCACCGGAGCTCCGCATTCCGGACAGGTGCTAGGCATGACGAAGGCATCGTGGAGCGGATTGGCGAACTCACCGAATGGACGGCGCTCCAGCAGCACGCCCGCGACTTCCGGGATCACGTCACCGGCGCGGCGCACGATCACGGTGTCGCCCACACGCACATCGCGGCGCCGCACTTCGTCTTCGTTGTGCAAGGTGGCGTTGGCGACGCTGACACCGCCGACGAAAACCGGTTTGAGCCGCGCCACCGGCGTCAGGGCGCCGGTACGGCCAACCTGGATATCGATGCCTTCCACGACGGTCAATTCTTCCTGGGCCGGGTATTTGTGGGCGATGGCGAAACGCGGTGCGCGCGCGACAAAACCCAGCCGTTCCTGATCGGCCAGGGTGTTGACCTTGTAGACGGCGCCGTCGATTTCGAAAGGCAAGCCCGCACGCAGCATCCCGAGTTCCTCGAAATACGCCATCAAGCCGGCGACCCCGGTCACCACGCGGCGCTGTGTAGCCACCGGCAAGTGCTGGCTGGCCAGCCAGTCCATGAGCGAGGCGTGAGTCCCAGGCAGTTCCATGCCATCGACCGCACCGACTCCATAGGTAAAGAAGTGCAGACGGCGCTGCGCGCTGATGCGTGGATCGAGTTGGCGCAGGCTGCCGGCAGCGGCATTGCGCGGATTGGCGAAAGTCTTTTCGCCACATTCACGGGCACGTTCGTTCAACTT
>CAISDD010000149.1 GCA_903883985.1 uncultured Pseudomonadota bacterium
AACCACGGCCTCTGGTGTGACCACTACCGCCGGTTTCGCGGCGGCGACCACGGGAGCGGCAACCACGGCCTCTGGTGTGACCACTACCGCCGGTTTCGCGGCGGCGACCACGGGAGCGGCAACCACGGCCTCTGGTGTGACCACCACCGCCGGTTTCGCGGCGGCCACCACGGCCGGGGATGCGACCACGGCCGGCTCCGGGGCTGCGGTGACCGCTGGGGTGGCAACGATTACGGCAGGCACGACCACTATGTTCACCGGTGGTTCCACAGCCACCGGCGCGGCAGGCTGCACGAAGGCCTTGGAGGGCTCGGGCTGAGCGAGGACCGGAACGCCCGTTGCGATCTTGATCGCTTCGACCGGATTGGTCGGCAGCGTTGCCTGCGGATAGAGCGGCGCGCCGCTGGACGCAGAGGCGGCTTGCGGCAGGGTGGGCAGGCCGATGTTCGGCAGCGTCGGCAGTGCGGGCAGGTTGACGCCGGGGATGAGGCCGGAGAGATTGCCCAAGGTCGAGACCGAATCCCACATGCTGAAACTGGCAGCGCCCTGCGACGGTGGTTGCGGCGCCCAGGTCAGCCAGTTGCTGGTGCCCTGGCCATAGCTGTAGGGGTTCACCACGGCGCCCAACATGCCGGTGTAAAGCGCGGGGTTGGCCACCGTCGCCGCCAGATTCCATGCGCGCGGATCCATGCCGGACAGGCCCCAGCGGATGTAGGTGTTGGGGTTGAGGGTGGACAACAGCGTGTTCCACATCTTGGCGTCAGCGGGCAGCATCACCCAGCGCATCAACTTGGCGGGGTCGGAGAGTTGGGTGAGCAAGGCGGTGTAGAAGTTAGGATCGCTGGTCGCTGCGGCCCACTTCTGATAGATGCCGGGGTCGGCGAACTGAGTGAGATTGCGCACGGCATTGGGTTGCGCGGCGCTATTCATCATGTTCAGCCAGCCACCCGGGTCCATCAATCCATTCATCATCGCGATATAGAGGCTGGGCTCTGTCACGGCATTGGCCCAGGGCACGAACGCCTTGGGATCCTTGAATGCCGACAGGTTGTGGGAAAAATCGGTCATGCGCGTTAGCCACTCTTCCGAGGTTTTTGGCAGGGGCGCATTGGTGGCTGCGGGGGTGGCAGCCTGGCCGGCGAGCGTCGGGATGTCGGTGGTGTCCATTGCAGCCAGGACGGGCGTCGCCGTGATGGCGAGCGCTACGGTGATCAGCTTCAGTTTCATGGCGTTTCCTTCTCAGAAATACTTGGGAAAACAGTTCATTAGATATTCCTCATATTCTAGCAACGAGGACTTCCACGGGTAAGCCGCGACCAGCACAGCAGAAAAATCATTCTCTGCTTTGTTGCGGATTGTCCTTAAGTGGCTAACGGGCATGGCGAGCAAGCCGCCCGCAGATCATGAATCTCCCACGCCATGTTCGCCCCCTCACCGATGGAACGACGGAGCAACCGACCAGGCAGGCACGCCAAGTCTCTGCTTACCCCGCTTGCTGGCGAGGGGGGCTTTGAGGGTCGCACCACGAAGTTCACGTTAAGGCCCTCGCTGCTGGTTAGCACTCAACATGACAGAGTGCTAATATTCGACCTACTTGAGTTACAGGAGTAAGCAAATGACCGCTACCGCACTGGATTTTCCCGTCCCGTCCACGTTGGGCAGCCTGGAGAGCTACATACAGGCAGTGAACCGCTTCCCGCTATTGACCGCAGAGCAGGAGCATGACCTGTCCGTGCGCTTTCAGGAAAACCAGGATGTCGAGGCCGCTCGCCAACTGGTGCTGTCTCATCTGCGCCTGGTGGTCGCCATCGCGCGCGGCTACCTGGGTTATGGCTTGCCGCATGCCGACCTGATTCAGGAAGGTAATGTTGGACTGATGAAGGCGGTGAAGCGTTACGACCCGGAGCGTGGGGTGCGACTGGTGTCGTTTGCCGTGCACTGGATCAAGGCGGAGATCCACGAGTACATCCTGAAGAACTGGCGTCTGCTCAAGGTGGCGACCACCAAGGCGCAGCGCAAGCTGTTTTTCAACCTACGCAGTATGAAGAAGCGCGATGGCAGCCTCACCAGCGTCGATGTCGAGGAAATGGCGCGCACCCTCAACGTCAGCCATGCCGATGTGCGGGAAATGGAAACCAGGATGTATGGACAGGATGTATCGCTGGAACCCAGTATGGACAATGAGGAGGACAGCTTCGCGCCGATTGCCTATCTAGCCGCGCCGAACGCCGAGCCGACCCAGCATATTGAGAACAAGGAGCGCGAGAAACTCGCCACGGTGGGGCTTTCCCGTGCTCTGGACGGACTGGATGCACGCAGTCGGCATATCGTCGAGGCGCGCTGGCTGAATGAGGAAAACCCCGCAACGCTGCATGAACTGGCGGCGGTTTATGGTATTTCCGCCGAACGTGTGCGCCAGGTCGAAGTCAAGGCTTTGCAGAAGATGCGCGTCACACTCGCGGTTGCGCGCTAGCGGCTACCCTACGTTGGCTCAAAACTACCGAAGAATTTGGTGGCTTGCGTCCCCGTGCGACTAGCTCCGGCGGGCCGATAATGCGCTTTCAAGATGGCAGATCAGCTCATCTAGCAGTTCTGCTTTAGCGGCGCTCTTGCACCGGTTGCAGTGATACGACAGCTCACCAATGAGCTCGGAAACCACATACGGCGTGAAGCGGACCCATTTCTTCCTGCTGTTTTTGAGATCCGCCTGTGTCGTTTCATCCGTCACCCAAAACCCGCCAAGCTCCAGGATGAGTTTTTTCTCGTTGGCGTGTAAATCAACGGCAATAAATTCAATTGTGCTATTCACTGGCTGTGGTTCCTAAGTCCAACACCTACACCGCACCCAACCCCGCAGCCTGGTGTGCGACGGGGGCGTGGAACTGTATCCTGCATACTACGCTGGCTGATCGTCCGACTGCCAATATACGCGAAAACTGGGCACACACCCGTTCCGTAGTCCAACCCCAGCCCCAATCGGCATTCCGCCGTACGCTGGCTGTTCGAGGGAAAAACCACAGCCTCAAGGGTACCAAAGTATCCTGCGCGCCTGCCGGAAGGCGTGGTGTTGTCGGATGAAGGACTGGCCGAGTGGCCGTGTGAACCGGGCTTGCTGAAGCGATAAGCGTGAGCTTGGGTCGTTCCCGGTGAGCGCGGTGTTCGCGCTTCGACTGTTAAACCCGGCAGGCTGCTAGCATTACGCATTCCCTAATCCCGCCTCCCGCCATGACTGCCCAGCGATTCCCCCGCACGCCCCGCCTCGATGGCGACCCGGAAGCCAAGCGTCGCGAAATCCGTGCGTATTTCCACGCTACCTTCGATCGTTACGAGCAGTTGTTCGAGGTGCTGGTGAGCGACGCGGCTTATTTCAACAAGCCGATTCCGCTGCGGCATCCGCTGATCTTCTATTTCGGTCACACGGCGACTTTTTTCGTCAACAAGTTGGTGTTGGCTGGCCTGCTGCGCGAGCGCATCCAGCCGCGTTTCGAGTCGATGTTCGCCATCGGCGTGGATGAGATGAGCTGGGACGATCTGGGCGAGACGCATTATGACTGGCCGAGGGTGGAGGAGGTCCGTGCCTATCGCC
Source organism: uncultured Pseudomonadota bacterium (assembly GCA_903883985.1). Taxonomy (GTDB): domain Bacteria; phylum Pseudomonadota; class Gammaproteobacteria; order Burkholderiales; family Thiobacillaceae; genus PFJX01. The sequence goes on from CAISDD010000149.1 coordinate 3,587, forward strand.
GCCAGGTGCGTGCGGCCGTGGACGCGCTCATCACTACTTTGCCCCTGACCTTGCCGATTGCCTGGGCGCATCCCTGGTGGCCGATCCTGATGGGCATCGAGCACGAGCGCATCCATCTGGAGACCTCTTCCGTGCTGATCCGCCAGCATGCGTTGGATTATGTGCAGACACATTCGGCCTGGGTGCCTTGTCGTGACACCGGCCCGGCACCCGGGAACGAGCTGGTGGCCGTGCCTGCCGGCAGCGTACGTCTGGGCAAGTCACACGACGATCTGCATTACGGCTGGGACAACGAATATGGTCATCATGAGGCCGAGGTTCCCGCGTTCGAGGCGGCGCGCTATCTGGTGAGCAACGCCGAGTACCTGGCCTTCGTCGAGGACGGCGGTTACGAGCATGACGCCTGCTGGGCCGTGGAAGGTCGTTCCTGGCGCAATTTCACCCAGGCACGCCATCCTCCCTTCTGGGTTGCCAATGGCTCGGGCTGGAAGCTGCGCCTGATGCTGGAAGTGGTGGACATGAACTGGGACTGGCCGGTCGAGGTGAATTTTCATGAGGCCCAGGCTTTCTGCGCCTGGAAGTCCGCTGCCTCCGGCTTGAAGGCGAGGCTGCCCAGCGAGGACGAGTGGCAGCGGCTGGCCGATATTTCCGGGGTGGAAGAGGTGGCCGAAGATATCCCTGCCACGGCCAACCTGCATCTCGACCACTTTGCCTCCTCCTGTCCGGTCAACCGTTATGCGCACGGCCCCCTGTATGACGTGGTGGGCAATGTCTGGCAATGGACGAGCACGCCCATCTATCCCTTCGCGGGGTTCAAGGTCCACCCGCTCTACGACGACTTCACCACGCCCACCTTCGATGAACGCCACAATCTGTTCAAGGGCGGCTCCTGGATTTCCTGCGGCAACGAGACGCGTTTGAGCGCGCGCTATGCCTTCCGCCGGCATTTCTTCCAGCACGCGGGATTTCGCTACGTGGTGGGCGAGGCGCCGCCCGCACCGCCGCCGTCTCACTACGAGAACGACAAGCTGCTCTCCGAATACGCCGAGTTCCATTACGGCGAGTGCTACTTCGGCGTGGCCAATTTCTCGCAGGCGCTGGCGGAACTGGCGATTCGTGCGATGGGGACGCGCGCCACCCGCCGCGCCCTGGATCTGGGTTGTGCTTCTGGCCGGGCCAGTTTCGAGTTGGCGCGCGCCTTCGAGGTCGTGGAGGGCATCGACTTCTCCGCGCGTTTCATCGGCCAGGGCGTGGAAATGGCCGAACGCGGCGTGCTGCGCTACACCCTGGTGGAGGAGGGCGAACTGGTCTCCTACCGCGAGCGGCGCTTGCGTGATCTTGGTCTGGAAGCTACCTGCGGCAAGGTGAGCTTCTCCCAGGGCGACGCCTGCAACCTCAAACCCCAATTCAGCGGCTACGATCTGATCCTCGCCGCCAACCTGATCGACCGCCTATACGACCCGGCAAAGTTCCTGGATTCGATACACGAGCGACTCAACCCGGGTGGCCTGCTGCTAATCGCATCGCCCTATACCTGGCTGGCAGAACACACGCCCAGGGAAGCATGGATAGGCGGAATCAAGCGCGGCGGCGAGAACGTCACCACACTGGATGGCCTGAAACAACACCTCGGCCCCCATTTCCGGCTGGTGTTGGGCCCGGTCGAAGTGCCCTTCGTCATCCGTGAGAGCCGACGCAAATTCCAGCACACGCTCTCCGAAGCGACGATCTGGGAACGCTTGCCATGAGCCTCGATTTCGACCGGATCATTCCCCGTGAGGGTAGCGATTCCCTGAAATGGGACGGGCGCGCCGCCGTGTTCCAGACCGAGGATGTCCTGCCCTTGTGGGTGGCCGACATGGACTTCGCCGTGCCAGAAGCGGTCAGCCAGGCGCTCGCCGCGCGCGCGGCCCATCCCATCTATGGCTACAGCCTGATCGCCGACGCGGTCTACGCCTCCCTGGTCGATTGGTTGCGAATACGCCACCGGTGGCACATCGAGCGCGACTGGATCTCGATGGCGCCTGGCGTGGTGCCCTCCCTGCATGCTGCGGTGCTGGCCTTTGCAGGGGTGGGGGAGGGCGTCATCGTGCAGCCGCCGGTCTACTTTCCATTTTATTCTGCGGTCACCGGCAACGGTCGGCGCCTGATCGAGAATCCCCTGGTTTTCGAGGAGGGGCGTTATCGCATCGACTTCGCGCATCTGGAAGTGTGCGCCCGTGATGCCCGTCTGCTCTTGCTGTGTAGCCCCCACAACCCGGTGGGTCGGGTCTGGACGGAAGAGGAACTGGGTGAGGTGCTGCGCATCGCCAGGAAACACGATCTGGTGGTGCTGTCCGACGAAATCCATCACGACCTGATCTATCCGGGGTTTCGTCATACGCCCCTGGCCACCCTGGCCGGAGAGTGCGACCGGATCGTCACCGCTGTGGCGCCGAGCAAGACGTTCAACATCCCCGGACTGGGTCTGTCCGCTCTGGTTGCGAGCAACCCGGAGCACCGCGAGAAGTTGCGCCAGGCCTTCGCCCACCTGCACCTGGGTGGCGCCAACCCGTTCAGCACCGTCGCCTTCGCCGCCGCCTATCGGGAGGGGGCCTCCTGGCTGGATGCGCTCATGGCTTATCTGGCGGACACCCGCGATGAAGTCATGGCCACCCTGGAGAGCCAGGTGCCCGACATACGTATGGTGGCCTCGGAAGGCACGTACCTGCTCTGGCTGGATTGCCGGGCGTTGAATCTGGACGACGAGGCCTTGAAGCGCTTCTTCGTGAGGGTCGCGCGCGTGGGCATGAGTCCGGGCAGCCTCTTCGGCCAGGGCGGTGCCGGATTTATGCGCCTCAACATCGGCGCGCCGCGTGCCGTGATCCGCGAGGCGCTAGCGCGCGTCGTCCGGGCGGTGCGTAAGCGCACGGATTATGCGGGTGTCTAACGGCCGTCCCGGCCGGCGATGTCTTCCTCGAACTCCCGCAAGTCTCTCAAGAAGCACGCTTCAACCCGTTGCTTCAAAAAGAAATCATCGCGGCAGCGCCGGCTTCCGGCCGGCTGTTTTCAAAGACGCAGGCAAGGATGCCTGCGCTACAGGGACTCGTCAGTGTTCCACGCCTCCGGGTCACGGTTGGGGCTCGTTTAGAACGTCGCCCCTTGAAACTCGCCAACGTGCCCACAAAACTAAGCAGGTTTTATGGAGGATAAGCGAAGTGTCTGAAGATCAAGTCAATCAGGAAGAGCCGGCCAACGTTGTGGATACCACACCCAGCCCGGAGGCCATGTTGCGCCAGGCAGAGTTGAACGCGCAGGAGCACCACGATGCCTGGCTGCGCGCCAAGGCGGAAACCGAGAACGTGCGCCGTCGCGCGCTGGAAGACGTGGATAAGGCACGCAGGTTTGCGCTGGACCGATTTGCGGGCGACTTGTTGGCGGTGAAGGACAGCCTGGAAGCGGCGCTCGCCACCGGTGACAACGCCAGCCTGGAGAGCGTGAAAAACGGGGTGGAACTGACCCTGAAGCAGCTTTCCGGCGTGTTCGAGAAAAATGCCATCAACGAAATCAGTCCGCTGGGAGATAAATTCGATCCGAATCGTCACCAGGCCATCGGTATGGTGGAGGCGGATGGCGAGCCCAACAGCGTCGCCCAGGTGCTGCAGAAGGGCTATACGCTGAACGAACGTGTGATCCGGCCGGCGTTGGTGATGGTGGTGAAACCGAAATAAGGCTCCCTCCCGCCTCGGGGGAGGGGGAGCCCGCGTGCCGAAATCGATGCACTTCCCTCACCCCGGCCCTCTCCCAATGGGAGAGGGAGAAAACCACCACCCCTTGAAACCCCGCTCAACAATCCCATAAAGCTAGCAAGCTAATTTTTTTGAGGAAGAAAACAAATGGGCAAGATCATCGGCATCGACCTGGGTACCACCAACTCCTGCGTGGCCATCATGGAAGGCGGCAAGACCAAGGTCATCGAAAACGCGGAAGGTACGCGCACCACCCCATCCATCGTCGCCTACGCGGAAGATGGCGAAATCCTCTGCGGCGCGCCGGCCAAGAGGCAGTCCGTCACCAACCCCAAGAACACGCTGTACGCGATCAAGCGCCTGATCGGCCGCCGCTTCGCCGAGAAGGAAGTGCAGAAGGACATCGACCTGATGCCCTACCGAATTTTCCAGGCCGACAACGGCGACGCCTGGGTGGAAGTGCGCGGCGAGAAGAAGGCGCCTCCGCAGATTTCCGCCGAAGTGCTGCGCAAGATGAAGAAGACCGCCGAGGATTACCTGGGCGAGGAAGTCACCGAGGCGGTCATCACCGTGCCGGCCTACTTCAACGATTCGCAGCGCCAGGCCACCAAGGACGCAGGCCGTATTGCCGGACTGGAAGTCAAGCGCATCATCAACGAACCCACTGCGGCGGCCCTCGCCTTCGGCATGGACAAACAGGAAGGCGACCGCAAGATCGCGGTATATGACCTGGGTGGCGGTACCTTCGACATTTCCATCATCGAGATCGCCGAGATCGACGGCGAACACCAGTTTGAAGTGCTGTCCACCAATGGCGACACCTTCCTGGGCGGAGAAGACTTTGACCAGCGTTTGATCGACCACATCATCGACGAGTTCAAGAAAGACACCGGCGTCAACTTGAAGAGTGACGTGCTGGCGCTGCAACGCCTGAAGGAGGCCGCCGAAAAGGCCAAGATCGAGCTGTCCTCCGCCACCCAGACCGAGATTAACCTGCCTTACATCACGGCGGATGCCTCCGGCCCCAAACACCTGGTCATGAAGCTCACCCGCACCAAGTTCGAGAGTCTGGTCGAGGAGTTGATCAAGCGCACCATCGAACCTTGCAAGATGGCGATCAAGGATTCCGGCATCAAGATTTCCGACATCGGCGACGTGATCCTGGTGGGCGGCATGACCCGCATGCCCAAGGTGCAGGAACTGGTGAAGGAGTTCTTCGGCAAGGAGCCGCGCAAGGACGTGAACCCGGACGAGGCCGTCGCCGTGGGTGCCGCCATCCAGGGCGGCGAGCTGCAGGGTGAAGTCAAGGATGTGCTGCTGCTGGACGTCACCCCGCTCTCCCTGGGCATCGAAACCCTGGGCGGCGTGATGACCAAGATGATCACGAAGAACACCACCATCCCGACCAAGTTCTCGCAGACCTTCTCCACCGCCGACGACA
>CAISDD010000150.1 GCA_903883985.1 uncultured Pseudomonadota bacterium
CCGACGTTTCATGTCGGCGCAACCCAGCACGGCCGTGGATGTTGGGCTTCCAGTCGTCAGCCCAACCTACGCTTGCTGAAGATCACCCCAGCCCCAGGAGGCACCAAGAAACGGATCGTCTGACCGCAAATATACGCGAAAACTGGGTACATAAAACACCAGTACACCGTAACCACATGATTATTAGATGAAAAATATGGACCTTGTTAAGCCCGGTTAGATGAAACTGCCACCCAGTATCTGGCGGATGATGTAGTCCCCCCGGGACGGCGCCAGAATCACTTCCGCAGTCCCTGAACTCTTGACGAATTTCCCACCCCTTTTTCTGAGTACCAAGTTCCAGTGCACCTGGACGTTCAACAAACCATCTCGCTCCAGGATACGCCCGGGTAGCAGTTGCACATCCACGGTTTCAAACTGGGTCCAGCGTTCTTCCCAGTGGTTGCGTGTCGATGAAATATTACGTGCATCCACGGAGAAAGCCCAGTCGATACGGTCCCAATGGTCAGACCGCATGTCTTGTTGCAGGCGGTTAAATAGACGATCCACAGCGGCACGACGAGGATCAGGCGCAGCAGATCGAAACAAACCACAGCCTGCCAGCATGCTGGCGGCAGCGGCGGAAAGAAATCGACGACGGTTCAGTTCATCCATTCCAAACCCATTCCTTCAGGCAGCGATCAGCGCAGCATACCCGTGGTTTTCTGGATACGGAATCCCTCAGGGGTCATGACCACGGTATCAACGACGTTGGAGTCCTCCTGATGGGGCCGTCGCATGCGCCGGATGGTCCCGGTCAAGGCAGCCTGGTAGCTGACCTGATAGCCGTTTTCCTTGCGCTGTATGGTCAGGCCGCTGATCTTGAACACGATGCTATCAAAGACGCGGAAGCTGTTGCCCACGGTGCCCTCCAAGTCGTAGCGGTCGCTGCCATCTGCTGCCTGCCAGTCGCTGGTCAGGAAGCGGGTCAGGGCCGGTAGGTTCTTGCTCTGGTAGGCATTGGTGAAACCCCGATACATGGCCTGTATGGCCTGGGTGTCTTTCTGGAGGGTATCGGCATCCACATGGGATGCGACCTCCTTCAGTTTGCCCATGAGGCCATCCAGTTGCCCGATGAGCGCCTGGATGGTCGGGTTGTTCCGTACAGAGGCATCCACCGCAGCCTTCGTATGGCCTATGCCGTCCATCCAGTTCTGGGCCGCAGACCATCCGCCCATGGCCTCCGGGTTGCCGAGGAAGGTGTTGATGCTGTCTATGGAGCCCTTGAGCGTGGATTGAGCCTGGGCGAGGCGTTGGCGCTGGTAATAGGCGGAGGATATCTCCGACATCTGGCCCATGACCGCGCCGTAGGCGACGTTCACTCGGCTCTTGGGCTCTACCTTGCCTTCGTTGCCTGCCTGGGTGATGAGCTTGTAGGCATCATTCATGTAGCGGTTGGACTCATTCGTGAAGGCGTTGTTGTCCAGGCCTTGCAAACGCCCCGAGTCTGCCTGGATTTTCTTCAGCAGTTCCTCCAAGGTCGGTGCGTAACGGTTGGCCCGGGCCACGGGCATCATGGGGTCCACCAGGGCATGGTAACGCTCGGCCAGGGCGGCGTAGCGTTCGATCAGGGGGCCGGAACCCAGGCCGCTGTCGGGCAGATATGCGGGAGAACCGATACGCTCTCTCAACTGGAGGGCCAGGAAATCGTCCGGCTCGGTGTATTCACTCAGCACCGCATCCTTGAAGAAATAGGGAACCTCTTCCGGGAAGATGGGGGTAAGTTTGTCGCGCATGGTCTGCAACGCCGAGTCCAGGCCGGCTTCCGTCTCCCGTGCGCTCTTGTAGGCGTCCGCATAGCGCTCGCGTGCGCCGCCTATGCTTGCTAACTGCCTGTTTATGGTGGTCTTTATGGCTTCGATGACCTCCTTGGTCAGAACCTGGTTTTTGTAATGGACGCCGGGTAGGTGCAGGGCCTCGTTCAAGGCCTCATTTTCTAGAGCCACAGGGTCGGAAAGAAGCTTGATGCGATCCTCCAGAGCCTTGATGCCTGATTTGCTGATGTCGTAACCGTTCAGGATGTCGTAGATCTGGCCGCCCGAGATATCCAGGTTGGTTTCCTGCGCGGAACGTAATTCCTTCGCAGCCGCCAAGAACGAGTCCGCCTTGGCTTTAATGGGCACGGCGCCACGCAAAACTTCCACGATCTGGTCGGTTAATTCTACATTCTTGCCGGCAGCTTCTATGATTCGTCTTCCCGCGTCCTCGCCGTCCTTGGAGATGGCGGTAAAGGCGGCTTCGAAATGGGAGAGCCGGTCGTACTGGCCCCGGACGTGCTCGAAGTTGACCATCATCGGATCGTAGCCGTAGGAGCCTTCAGACCGGAAGCAATCCCATATCTCGATGTTCGGTTGCAGTTTCTGGCCCAGTTGGGTCGCGGTGGAGGAAAGACCGGTGACCGTGCTGGAGGAGCGCTTGGCGGAGTCAAAATACTTCTGGAAATAATCCTTCAGTTTTTTGCTGTCGTCCTTCCATGCATCCAGCGACTTCTGCGATGCCGCAAGTTGTTTCACGGTTGGGTAATAAATCGGAAAGGTAAGGGTCGCAGCGCCTGCTGAGGTGGACAGGGCATATTGCCAGATGGCCATGGCCAACCAGTCGCCGTGCTGGCCCTCCATTTTTACCGTGCGGTTTTCGCCCCAGAGCACCATGTCTACTTCGTTCTGGTCCCACTTGTACAGGGACAGGCCGAAGCTGTGGATAGGGCCGTCTGCCATGGCCTTTGCATCCTCGTACAGTTGTCTGGAGGTGCCTTGCACCTGGCTCTCGAAGGCTCGATAGACGTTGGTGGCGGCGGCTGAGGCGCGTGCCTGGCAAGCATCCGTGCCGCAGGCGTTGGCGGCTGCATAGATGGGAGCCAGTAGTTCGTTCAGCTTGCGCTGCGCGCCAGCGTAGGCGTTCCAGACCCCGTTACCGTAGCTGCTGCAGGAATATTCGCCGCTGGCAAGTCTTTGCCAGGCCTGTTTCATGTTCGACGCCGCAGTACCAAAATCGTAGTTGGAGTTGGAGGGGAAGATAATCGGGTCGGGCGACTTCGACCATTCATTGGCCTTCTTCAGCGTGTCATTCAGTTCCAGGTTTCTCTTCCAGGAACGGATGTCTTCTTCCAGACGCTTGATGTCGTTATCCAGCCCCCCCTTGAGCCGGGCAAGTTCCTTGTGCTGTTCCACAAGAGCCTTCATAAGCTGATTCAGTTGCGCAATCGCCTGGTTTCCCGATTGGAGAATGAGCTGGGAGTGCTTCAAGATGATGAGGTCGTCCGAGAGGGAACCTTCCTTGGCGGCCAGTTCCGGGGTCTCCGAGCGGATGTAGCCGGCGAGTTCCTGTTCGCTGAGGGAGATCGCCCAGTTGAATTTCTGAACGGCCGCGATCGAGGTATTCTTTACCGTGCCTACATTCTGGGTGATCTGGCCGGTCATGGAATTGGGGAACTTCTCGTTCAGGTAATCGGCGATGCGCTCGAATGCGAAGTCGGTGACGAACTCGGAAATGTGTTCGATGGGGATCAACTTGGTGAAATTCAGGCCCGCTTTGAAGGCTGCCTTGGTTGTGTTGTTGATGTTGGTGCTTCGCACCTTGATCAGGATGTCGTCGACGCCCTTTTGTGCCTCCCTGAGCTTTTCGAAGGCCTTGGAAATCTTTTTCATGTCGGCGTCGAGTGCAGCGGACGCCTCCTTGTCCTTCGCAATATCTTTGGCGGCCTTGTCTATCAGTCTCTGGGTTTCGGCCGTCGGATCAAGGTCGGCCCGACAGGGTGAGGACGCGAGTATGCCGACCAGGCCGATCAGCAGGAACAGGGTGCTCAGGAATGAGCCCACCCCGAAAATCTTCGCTTTGCTCGATTCTCCCCTCAAGGGGCAAGAAACTCTTGGGGCGGCCCGGCGAGTTTCGCCCACCCCGAAAATCTTCGCTTTGCTCGATTCTCCCCTCAAGGGGCAAGAAACTCTTGGGGCGGCCCGGCGAGTTTCGCCCACCCCGAAAATCTTCGCTTTGCTCGATTCTCCCCTCAAG
>CAISDD010000151.1 GCA_903883985.1 uncultured Pseudomonadota bacterium
CCGAAAACTCGCGCTCGTTGCCGTTCAAGATCTCGATGAAGCGGGACATATGCGTCCCCTTGAAGTGGTGTGGCAGATACACGTACATACCGAAGGTGGCGATGGTGTGCTGCACGCCGCCTGTCTTGTCCAGCACCTTGACCGGGTGGCGGATGGCCTTGATGCCAACCTTGTCGATGGCGATCTTGCGCGAGTCCGGGTAGCTCTGGACGTCGGCTATCGAGTGTGTTTCCTGGGTAGGGCAGGGGGCGGCGGTCTCACAGACCGATTCGCAGGTGCTCATGGCTCATTTCCTGTAAGCGGGGTCGTCGCATTATAAGCCATCGTCAAAGGTTGAGTAAATGAGTCGGGAATAGGTGCGGTGGTTTACTCGTCATAGTGGTAGCGACAGGCGATGATTACCGGATCTTCTCCATCCACGCAGTAGACGAGGCGGTTGGCTTCGTCGAAGCGGCGGGACCAGAAACCGGAAAGGTTTTATTTCAGGGGTTCGGGTTTTTCCGTGCCGGCATAGGGTTCACGCAAGCTATCCCGAATCAGCGCGTTGATTCACTTTAACGTCTTGCGATCCTGGCCTTGCCAGTAAAGGTAATCGTCCCAGGAAGCCGACGTCCAGAGGATGCGGTTAGGCATCCACCAAGTCCTGTGCCTCTACCTGGCCCTTGCGGTATTGCTCGATCGAGCGGGCCAGGTGGGCGGCATTGGCCGGAGGCTTCAACAGATGGACGGTCTCCATGAGGCTGTTGAAGGTGTCCAGCGACCTCAGCACGGCGTCAGAAGCATCGCGCCGGGTGATCACCGTGTAGTCGGCGTCGTCGATCACTTGATCGATGATGGAATTCAAACTGTTGCGGGCATCGGATAAATTGACTGCGCGTATGGTATCAACCTACAGGAAATGCGACAGGTTTAGACGATCCTGTTGTAGGAGCGGCTGTAGGAGGGGCTTTAGCCGTGATTTTCGTAACTTCTCAATAAGGCACGACAACCCTATCGACGAGGTGACGAGACCTATCGCGACTTCACCGGTGGCAAACGCCCTCTCAAGAAGCACGCTTCAACCCGTTGCTTCAAAAAGAAATCATCGCGGCAGCGCCGGCTTACGGCCGGCTGTTTTCAAAGACGCAGGCAAGGATGCCTGCGCTACAGGGACTCGCCAGTGCTTCTTCAACCTGCCTGGGCTGTGTTACATCACTACCCCGCGTGAACGGGCGTTGACCGCACTATGCCGTGATTTATTGAGAAGTTACCGATTTTCAATGTGCAGCCTCCCAGTTTGGCCCCACGCCCACTTCCGCTTTCAGGGGCACGGCCAGTTCGGCCACGGCGGCCATCTTCTCCGGCAGGCCGACCCGGACGATCTCCAGTTCGTCTTGCGGCACTTCCAGCACCAGTTCGTCATGCACCTGCATGATGAGTCGCGATTTCAGGCCGCTAGAATCTAGCCAGCCCTGCACCGCGATCATCGCCAATTTGATCAGATCCGCCGCCGTGCCCTGCATGGGGGCGTTGATGGCGGCGCGCTCGGCCCCCTGGCGGCGGCTGCCGTGGATATCCGGCAGGTACAGGCGGCGGCCGAACAGGGTTTCCACGTAACCGTGGGTCTTCGCCTGTTCGCGGGTTTGCGCCATGTACAGGGCCACGCCCGGATAGCGTGCGAAATAACGGTCGATATAGGCCCGAGCCACCACCCGCTCCACATTCAGTTGCGAGGCGAGGCCGAATTCCGACATGCCGTAGATCAGGCCGAAGTTCACCGCCTTGGCCATGCGCCGCATGTCGGGGGTGACGGCTTCGAGTTCCACGCCCTGCACCTCGGCGGCGGTGGCACGATGGATGTCGGCCTCGATGGCGAAGGCGTGGAGCATGCCGGCGTCGTTCGACAAGTGCGCCATGATGCGCAACTCGATCTGCGAATAATCGGCGGAGACGATCACGCAACCGGATTCGGCGATGAAGGCTTCGCGGATCTTGCGGCCCTCTGAGCTACGCACCGGGATATTCTGCAAGTTGGGGTCGGAGCTGGACAGCCGCCCGGTGACCGCCACCGCCTGCGAATACGTGGTGTGCACGCGCCCGGTGACCGGGTTGACCATGGTGGGCAGCTTGTCCGTATAGGTCGATTTCAGTTTCGCCAGGCTGCGGTACTCCAGGATCAACTTGGGCAGTGGGTGATCCAGGGCCAGTTCCTGGAGCGCTTCTTCATTGGTGGAGGGCACGCCGCCCGGCGTCTTCTTCTTCGACTTCAGGCCCAACTGGTCGAACAGGATTTCGCCGAGCTGCTTGGGCGAATTGAGGTTGAAGGGCTGACCCGCAGCCGCGTGTACCTTGCCTTCGATCTCCAGCATCTCCCGGCCCAGGGTGATGGAATGCGCCCTGAGCAGGTCCGCATCGACCTTTACTCCGGTGCGCTCCATGCGCGCCAGTATGGGCAACAAGGGCAGTTCAATTTCGCGGTAGACCCGTGCCATGCCTGGCTCCTGCTGGATCGCCGGGTACATGGCCTGATGCAGACGCCGAGTGATGTCGGCGTCTTCCGCCGCGTAGGCGGTGGCGGTTTCGATGTTCACCTGGTCGAAACCGATTTGGTTCACGCCCTTACCGCAGACCTCCTCGAACTTGATCGTGGTTTCCCCCAGGTGTCGCGCGGCCAGGGTGTCCATGTCGTGGCGCAGGTGTGCTTCCAGCACATAAGACTGCAACAGGGTGTCGTGGGCGATGCCGGCGAGGTTCACACCGTGATTCATCAGCACATGCCAGTCGTATTTCAGGTTCTGTCCAACCTTTCGTCGGTGGGCGTCTTCCAGCAGCGGTTTCAGTCGCGCCAGCGTGCTTTCCAGTGGCAATTGCGCCGGTGCCCCGGCATAGCGGTGGACCAGGGGTAGATAGGCGGCCTCTCCGGCTTCCGTGGAAAAAGACATCCCCACCAGTCGCGCCCGCATCGGGTCCAGGGAAGTCGTTTCGGTGTCGAGGCAGATCAGTTCGGCGGATTTTAGTTTTTCCAGCCAGCAGGCGAGGGTGGCTTCGTCGAGGATGGTTTCGTAATGACGGGGCATGACTCCCTCCCCAGCGGGCGGGGGAGGGTGAGGGGGGTAGGCAAGGGAGTAGGCAACCGGCTCAGGCATGGATGCACCCTCGGCCCCTCTCCCGCTCACGGGAGAGGGGAGCAGTTCCCGCAGCCAGGTGCGAAAGCCATGGGTTTCAAACAACTCGGCCAGCTTATCCGTGTCCTCGTCTCGCCAGGTCAGCGCATGCACCGGATGCAAGTCCACATCGGTCTTCACCGTGATCAGTCGCCGCGCCTGCGGCAGCCAGTCGAGCGCATTGCGCAGATTCTCGCCGGCCACGCCCTTGACTTCGCCGGCATGGGTCATGAGGGCATCTAGGCCGCCATATTCTGCGAGCCATTTCACCGCTGTCTTCGGCCCTACTTTGGTGACACCCGGCACGTTATCCACGGTGTCGCCAACCAGGGTCAGGTATTCGACGATACGGCCGGGCGGCACGCCGAACTTGGCCAGCACTCCGGCCTCGTCCAGCACTTCGTTGCTCATGGTGTTGATGAGGCGCACTTTTGCTGTGACCAGTTGCGCCAGATCCTTGTCGCCGGTGGAAATCACCGTGTCCATGCCCGCCGCCTCGGCCTGTTTCGCCAGCGTTCCGATCACGTCGTCGGCCTCCACCGCGTCCACCATCAGCAAGGGCCAGCCCAGGGCCTGGACCGCCTCGTGCAGGGGGGCGATCTGAGTGACCAGGTCTTCCGGCATGGCAGGGCGCTTCGCCTTGTATTCGGGATACCAGTCGTCGCGGAAGGTCCTGCCTTTCGCGTCGAAGATGCAGGCGGCGTAGCGACAGGGAAATTCTCGGCGCAATTTCTTCAACATGCTGATGACGCCATACAGCGCCCCGGTGGGCTGGCCCTCGGGGTTACGCAGGTCGGGCAGGGCGTGGAAGGCGCGGTAGAGGTAGGACGAGCCGTCTACCAGCAGGAGGGTATCGGACATGGCAGTGGCGATTTGGACAGCCCATTCTATTCGCAGCCGACGCAGGACTCGCAGCGGGCCTTGTCGCGCTGAAAGGCGATACACCTCGTGTGATGTATATTCTTGTACATCATCAAGGAGGCTTACATCATGCACCGCACCCAGATCTACCTACAGGATGACCTCTACGAAACGCTCAAGGCGCGTTCGCGCAACGTCGGCGTGAGCATTTCCGAACTCATCCGCCGTAGTCTCGAAAAAGACATCAGGCAGGACCCGGTGGCCGATGCCCAAGCGTTTTTCGATCGCATCGACCCGCTGGAGAGTTTCGCCGACGTCGATCCAGAAACCTATGTGCGAGGGCTTCGCGACACCAGCCGGTTGCTGCGGGAGCCTGGCGATGACACCTGAACGGCTGCTGCTGGACAGCGACATCGTCATTCACCTGCTCAAGAAACAGCCGCAAATCGTCGCGCGTTTCATGGGACTGCTGGAAGCGCAGACCACCTTCCTGTTGTCTCCCATCGTCGTCGCCGAAATCTATGCCGGCGCCTACACACGGGAATATCCGACCATCGAAAACCTGTTCGGCTTTTTCCAGCGCATCGCCCTGGACAGCGAAACCGGTCGCTTGGCCGGGCAATACGCGCAGCGCTACCGCAAAGCATGGCAAGGCATCTCGCTGGAGGATTACCTGCTGGCCGCCACGGCCCGAAATCACCACTGTCCCTTGTGGACAGGCAACCGCAAGCACTACCCGATGGATGACATTGTCCTACTGGACCCCGAATGAACTTCAGATTTCCTGATCCAGACCGGGATTTAGGCGGTAAATTCCGGAATGCTCTTGGCCCTCTTTTCGGGAATTGGGTCTTTAACCATTTCGAGAAAGCGATTGCGGCACGGCGATGAGGCGATAAATATATAGGGCTCTATATGAAAGTTTTATCGTTCCCACGCTCCAGCGTGGGAACGCATCCCATGGCGCTCCAGCGCCCCGTAGTCTTCAAAACCAAAATCGTGCTGGCGCAGATGCGTCCAGCTATCGAATGCCGTTTATTCCGCCGTATGCCGGATACGGTTCCACGCCACCCCGTTGCTCACCAGGCTGCGGGGTTGGGTGCTGTGCTTGGGGTTGGACGGCGGAATAAACGGCATTCCGCCCTACGGGCCTTTGGTATATATCGTAAATATGTCGAATCTGTGAATTGCTGCCAAATATTGCAATAACCGCAAAATTGCCGGATTCCCGCTCAGGAGGGTATCGGACATGGCGATCTCTTCGTGTAGTCGTGGCGTTGTGGTGGGATGCGCCCGCGAGATCACCGCCTGGAGTGACCTGCTTCACCTTACAAAGCTAGACATCCCTTTACAATGTGCCATTATTTGTCGGTTTAGCGTGGGTTGCTTGGGCAGCCTTTGCGTGGATGTCGAATCGAATGTTGTCACACGGGTGGAAAAGTATGTCAGGCAATTGGGGACGTTGGATGCAGGCCGCGGCGCGTGTCGCGATCATGGGGTTGGGCTTGATGGGGGCGGGGGGGGCGATGGCGGCCGATCTCCAGGTTTCCACTTTCACCTACACGACACCCTTGCTCGACGGGGCCAGTCAAACCTTCCAGGTCACGGCGACCAACAATGGTGATCCAGCCATTTCGGCGCGCTTACGCGTATTCCTGCCCGCCAACTACACCTTTTCATCGGCGCCCGCGGGCTGCCAGTTCGAGAACGCGCCGCATACTTTCGACGCGGGCGGCGGCGGCAACAACCCGGATCCCGGAGCGCCCTACAGCACGCTGCGTGTGCTCTATTGCGACTACGCCAGTGTGGCGAACAGCCAACTTATCAGCCTTGACTTCACCGGTACGGCAGCGACGGCCGGGGTCGCCGATATGCAGGCCGACTTCTGGAGCGTGGGAACGGATGACAATGCCGCAGATAACGCGCTTCCCAAGCAGGTCACGGTCAACACCGGCTTCGATCTGGCGCTTCAAGCCAGCCCAATCGTCATCAGCAAATCTGGAGTGCCCATCGCCGATGGCGGCAACACGGTGGGCGGCTCTGTTCTCACCGCGACGGCCAAGGTCAAGAACAACGGCCCGGATACCGCGACCTCGGCCCAGGTACAGGTGACCTTGCC
>CAISDD010000152.1 GCA_903883985.1 uncultured Pseudomonadota bacterium
CTGCGGCGGGATCACATAGACCGCGTCGGCCAGGCCAGGCGTAAGCTCCGAGCAGGGGTGGTCGCTGGGTAGGGTGATCAGCTTGGCGACCCGATCGGCGCTTAGCGCCTGAAGTTGGTGGGGCACGCCATAGCCGTGACGCACATGGCCAGCGCCCAGGATGCCTACCACCAGGGTAGTGGGGTGGGCACGACGGAATTGGGCGATGCCCTCGGCCATGGCCCGATCCCATAGTGTCTGGGCCTCGACGAAGTGGGCGAACTGGCTGGCTTCGTCACCGTTTTTTAATGTGGGGTGCTGGTCGAAGGTGGCCTTCAATTCCGTGCGGTAAAGCGGCGACGCCTCGACGGGACTGCCTACGCCTTCCCGCAGCGCAGCCGGCGTGCCTTCCCACCCCGAAGTACGTACCTGCTTCACCAGAGCGCGTTCCACGTTGAGGGCCAACATGGGTAGGGCGTACTGGCGGGCTAAGCGGAACAGCGGCAGATAGTACTCGGCGTCGAAGCCCCAAACGCTGTCCCACTCCGCCTGCTTGAGAAATTCGGTCTCCGAGATTTGCCCCGCCACCCAATGATCCAGCACCGGCTGGAGTCGGCGCGGGAACATCTCGAAGCCGATGGCCATGTCCGGATGGCGCAGGCGTAGCGCCGTGAGCATTTCGAGCTGCCAGCGGTGGTCCTCCACGCAATCGTGGTTTTCACCCAGCAAGACCACGTGATTGCCGGTCAGTCGATCCAGCACTTCCTCAGTCGCCTTGATGGGGAGGACGGGTTCAGCCAGTGTGGCCGGTGGGCTCAACCACTGGCCCGGTTCGGCGCACCCAGCGACTTCACCGCCGGTGTCGCCCCTGGCGAAGTGCGGCGTAGCGATCAGCCAGGCCAGGGCGAGGCTGCGCAGGAGGATGCCGGGCGAGGACGTGTGGGTCATGATGTGTTTTCGTGAGTGGCTACCCTGCGTAGTGTGCACCTGTTGGCTCCTGGTGTGCGATTGAGCGGCGTGGAAACCATGAGCAGTCGGTCACGCTTGGCGAAACACGATTGTTTCGCCCAAGACAGAACACGGCCATAATCCTGCAGGTGCGTCCGCGGCGATTCTATCCATGCGGCGTGCCGCGATAGTCGCTCATCCTCTTCCCATTCTGAACCTCGCTCCCATGTCCGATCCAGTTCCAAAATCCGGTAGCCGCAACAATGCATTGCTCGACCGCCTGCACACCGAATTCCCGCCCTTCCGTGACCATCTCCCCCTTGCCATCGGCATCCACAAGGCCCTGATGGAGCGAATTCCCGACCTCGACAAGGTGCAGGTGAGAACCGCTCTGCATCGCCATACCGGGTCTACGCGCTACCTCAAGGCGATCAAGGAAGGCGCCCCACGCTACGATCTCGACGGCAAGGTGGCCGGTGCTGTGACCGCCCTGCAGCAAATCCAGGCGGCCGATACCTTGCGTGATCGCTTCAAGAAAGCCACGGAGCGCCGCAAGCTGGAGCAGGAAGAGCAACAGCGCAAGGAAAAACTCCAGAAGCTGGCGGAAAAGTTCGCCTCGAACTGAGCGACCCGCCAAATCGGATATTCGGCGCAACTGCTTGCTCTACTCGCAGGGTATTTTCGTCCTGGTCGTCATGACTGTGGCCGGCCTTCCACCTTACAGGTGCGCTGAAGCTCATCCGGTGGGGGCGCGGTTCAGGCTGCGCACATCGCGCAGGCTATTTCCCCGTGTTTCTCGATCCGGTAACTGATTTGATGCCGGCCGTGGCTACGTCGACACCCGCGCCGATCACACCAGCACCGACCTTGACCGCAGTGGCAGTTACCGAGACCACGGCGTCGGCCACGGAAATCACCGAGCAGCCTTGAAGGGCACAGATCGCGCATAGGAGTGAAAACAGGGTGAGTTTCATGTTGGATTGGAATAAAAGGTTATGACCTTAAGTAATGTCGCGTAACTAATTTTGCCTTCATTAAGCTGCCGGCGCAGGCCCTCATCCCCGGCCCTTCCCCCGGAGGGGGAAGGGAGTGGAATCCTCTCCCTTCGGGAGAGGGCAGGGTGAGGGCTCGGTGGTAAACCAAATCTGTTTCGCGGCCCTACTTATCGGATCGGGTGGAATTGCCGGGGTAATCGTCCGGTATCACGGGCGGGTGTTACGCGCCCGGCAGTATCCTCGCACGGGGAGAGGGTCGCAAGACAGTCCGCAGTGACCCTGTCCTCCCGCTCGGCCCACTCGCCCTGGGCTTGCCGCTACACTCGAGTTTTCTCAGCCCCTCTCGGTATCGTGAAACGCCACCATCAGGTTCTCATCATCGGCGCCGGTCCAGCAGGCTCCGCCGCAGCTCATACGCTGGCACGGAGCGGGGTCGATGTCGCCTTGGTAGACAAGGCTCATTTTCCACGCGACAAGCTCTGTGGTGGCCTGCTGACCTTGCGCTGCAGGAAGGTCTACCGGAGCATCTTCGATGCACCCTGGGAGGGGGTCATCGGTCATGTTTCGACGGGCGTGAAATTCCTGCACGAGGGCCGCCTGATCAACGAGATTCTGGGGGTCAGCGAGTTGTTCTTCACCCGGCGGCTGGATTTCGATCATTTTCTACTGGATCAGGCTGTCGCTCGCGGTGCGGTGACGTATCTGGGTGCGGCGATCGCCGATTTGGACCTGCCAGGAAAATCCTGCCGTCTGCATACAGGCATGGAGATCGGTTTCGACGCACTGATCGGCGCCGATGGCGTCAACAGCCTGGTCGCAAAGCGTTTGTTCGGCCGATCATTCGACCCCGAACGCATCGCCTTCGCGCTGGAGGTGGAAGTCGACCGGGCCCGGAGCCCCGCGCGCGTCGATGACCCGGAAATCCATTTCGGCCTGGCACGCTGGGGCTACGCTTGGGTGTTTCCCAAGAAGGACACGCTCACCGTGGGTATCGGCGGCCTGCTTGCACACAATCCGGACCTGAAGGCCACACTCCAGCGCTTCCACCTGGAACGCTTCGGCCTCCCGGTGCTTGGCAAGATTCGGGGACACCACCTGCCTTTCGGCGACTACCGCAGGATACCTGGGCGAGGCAATGTGCTGCTCTGTGGTGACGCTGCCGGGCTGGTGGAGCCGATTACCGGGGAGGGCATCGCCTTTGCCTTGCAAAGCGGGAGACTCGCGGCCGAGGCCTTGATCGAGGCGGGCGCAGGGGCGGCTGCCCTGGCTGGCTACCGGGCACGCTATCGGAAAATCGCAACTGAGTTTGATCATGCCCGGCGCTTGCGCTATCTTCTGTTTCCCGGTTTAAGCGAACGCCTGTTCCTCAAGGCCTTGCCCGGGATCAGGGGCTTGCCGCTGAAGCACCTGGAATTGATGGCGGATGAAATCGGTTATGGGGAATATTTCCGTCACCTGCTAACCAGTGTGGCCAAGCACCCTGGCAGGCTGTTCCATCTCCTGGCCAGAAGAGGACAATAGCCGCCATTGCTTTAGGAGTCTTCGTGATGAGCCACAAACACGAGAACTTGATTCGCACGATCTTCCAGGATCCGATCAGCGGCAACATCCACTGGCGTGAAATCGAATCCCTACTGCACCATCTGGGCGCGAGCGTGGAGCCGATCCAGGGAGCGCGTTACCGCGTTGTACTCAACGGCATCGAGGGTATCTTGCACCATCCGCATCACAGCAGCGTATTCGGCAAACAGGACATCAAGAACCTGCGCCTGTACCTGGCCTCCGCCCGCGTGACGCCCTCCCTTTGTGAGGCGTGC
>CAISDD010000153.1 GCA_903883985.1 uncultured Pseudomonadota bacterium
CTCGCTACTCGCTACTCGCTACTCGCTACTCGCTACTCGCTACTCGCTACTCGCTACTCGCTACTCGCTACTCGCTACTCGCTACTCGCTACTCCCATGGCTCACTTCCCCGAACCCCCAAAACTGGGTGAATGGCTGATTGCCCAAGGCATCATCAGCCATGACCAGCTCATGATCGCGCTGACCGAACAATTGGTTAACGGTATGCCTCTGGGGCGCCAGCTTATCACCCTGGGCTTCATCAGCGAGGCCATGCTGCGTGACGTGCTGGCGCACAACGCGGGTGAAGCCAGCATCGAACTATCCCATACGATTGCCGATCCGGAGGCCATCGCCCTCCTGCCCGAACACCTCGCCCGGCGACACCTCATCCTGCCCCTGGCGGTGGATAACGACGCGCTCATCCTCACCGTAGCGGTTCCGGATCTTTTCAACCTGGTCGCCCAGGATCAGGTACGCGCGCACCTGGAAGGCCGCTACGAAATCCGTCCGATACTGGCTGCGGAAGCCCAGATACTCGAACAGCTCGACAATTTCTATGGCTTCGATCTCTCGGTCGATGGCATCCTCAGCGAAATCGAGACTGGCGAGGTGGACTGGAGCAGCCTGCAACTCGGGGGCGAGTACACCCACCCTGTGGTGCGGCTGGTCAATGCCCTGCTCGCGGACGCGGTCAAGAACGGCGCCTCGGATATCCATTTCGAGCCGGAAGCGGCCTTCCTGCGGTTGCGCTACCGCATCGACGGCGTGCTCGAGCCGATGCGCAGCCTGCACCGCAAGTACTGGCCGGCCATCGCCGTGCGCCTCAAGGTCATCTCCGGCCTCAACATCGCGGAATCGCGCGCTCCACAGGACGGCCGCCTCTCGCTCACCCTCTACGGCCGCGGCATCGACTTCCGCGTATCCAGCATGCCGACCCTGCATGGCGAGAACATCGTACTACGCATACTCGACCGCGAGAAATCCATCATCGCCCTGGAGGGCATGGGACTGCCCGCACTCACCCTGGCGCGTCTGCTGAAGGCGGTATCCCGCCCGGAAGGCCTGCTCATCGTCAGCGGCCCGACCGGCTCGGGCAAGACCACCACGCTCTATTCCCTGCTTTCGCACCTGAACCGGGAAGAGGTCAACATCATGACCCTGGAGGATCCGGTGGAGTACCCCCTACCCATCATCCGCCAGACCTCCATCACGGAATTATCCAAGGTCGACTTCGCCGGTGGTGTGCGCGCCATCCTGCGCCAGGACCCGGATATCATTCTGGTGGGCGAAGTGCGTGATCGGGAAGCTGCGGAGATGGCCTTGCGCGCCGCCATGACCGGTCACCTGGTCCTGACCACCCTGCATACGCACTCTGTACTCGGTGTCTTCCCGCGCCTGATCGACATGGGCATCCGTCCGGCGATACTTGCCGGTAATATCGTCGCCATCGTTGCACAGCGCCTGGTGCGCCGCCTTTGCCCGCAGTGCAAGCAAGCTCATGCCCCGGAAGAAAACGAACGCGAAGCGTTCGGCGACGCTGTGCCCGAGCGGATCTACCGTCCTGGCGGCTGCACCCACTGTGGCAACAAGGGGTACAAGGGCCGATTTCCGTTGATGGAAACCCTGCTCATGGACGAAACCCTGGACGAGGCCGTCCTCCAGGGCGCCACCCCGCGTGAGCTCGCCGCCCTGGCCAGCGCACGCGGCTGGTGCAGCTTGGCCGAGGATGCCCTGGCACGAGTCCGCAGCGGCGACACCTCCATGGCCGAGGTCCGCCGAGTCGTCGACCTGACCCGGCGTTAGCATGCCCCGTTTCCGCTACCGCGCCGCAAATTCCCAAGGTCATCGCGTTTCTGGCCAGCTCACCGCAGCCAACGACATCGACCTCGACCTGAGGTTGCGCCGGATGGGCCTGATGCTGATACGCGCGCGTGCGGCACCCAAGCGCGCCCTGTTCCCCGGTCAACGCATCTCACGCCACGAACTGATCAGCTTCTGTTTCCACATCCAGCAGATCGCCCGCAGCCATGCCTCGCTATTGGATGGGCTCAAGGATCTGGTGGCTGGGGCAGAGAACACGCGATTCCGCGACCTGTTGATCCTGATGACAGACGACCTCGAAGGCGGAAAACTGCTGTCCGAGGCGCTGGCCGCGCACCCCGACGTATTCGACCGCGTATTCCTCGCACTGGTGCGCGCAGCCGAGAAGAGCGACCAGATCGAAACCGTGTTCGTCCGCCTGGAAACCCGCCTCAAGCAGCAAGAGGAACTCCAGGCCGAATTCACCCGCCTGCTCATCTACCCCGGCATCACCGCGCTCGCCGTGCTGGCGGCGGCCGGCGTCATGCTGTTCTACCTGACGCCGCGCCTGGCCTCCCTCATCGCCAGCCTGAACCTGCCCATGCCCGTCGCCACCCGCATGCTCATCGCCCTGTCCGAACTGGCGCTGCACCATCTACCCTGGCTGCTCGGCCTGCTGCTGGTCGTTGGTGTGGGCGCGCGCCTGGCGATGCTCCATTCCAGCCTTGTGGCGGAGCATCTCGACGACTTGTTGTTGCGCTTGCCAGGAATAGGCCCGGCCTACAAGAAACATGCCATGGCTCGGGTTTCCGGCCTGCTTGCCCTGTTGCTGCAATCCGGAGTGGGGCTTCTTGAAGCACTTGCTGCCGGGGCCGATAGCGCCGGAAATCGGGTCATCGCCCGCAAGATCAACGCCGCCGCGCAGCGCATCGCCGCCGGCGGCGGCGTCAGTGACAGCCTGCGTCACCAGGATTTCATGCCGCCCCTGGTGCTGCGCATGGTGCAAAGCGGTGAACAGAACGGCGCTCTGCCCGAGGCGCTGGACAATGTCGCCTGGTTCTACCAGCGCGAGGCGCGTGAGACCATAGCGCGCACCCTGAAACTCCTGGAACCCGGCCTGGCTGCCCTGCTAGGCTTGCTGCTGGCCCTGCTGTTGCTGGCCGTGTTCCTTCCGGTCTACCAGATCATCGGGGAGTTGCCGCTATGAGTGTCCCGTGTCACCGCTTCGGCCGCCGCCTGCTGCTCTATCTCTCCGCCGCCGGAGCCAGTTGCGCGCTGCAAAGACGCGGCCATCTGTCCGAAGTGCAATACCTCCCGGGCGATGAAGAAGGCTGGGATGTCTTCAGTGGCCTGCTGCTGGCCCATCCGGACACGCCGGTGGCCATCGCCGTGGACAGCGTCGATGAGATCTACCGCAGTGAAGTCCTGCCCCACGTCTTCGGCCGGGATCGCGTAGAGATGACCGAGCGGCGCCTGCGCCAGGTGATCCACCAGTCGCCCTATCGCGCTGCCCTGCGCCAGGGACGCGAACGCCAGGGGCCGACCCAGGGCGACCGCTACCTGATCATGGGTCTCTCCAATCCGGAGCAGATTCGTCCCTGGCTGGACATCCTCTACCAGCGTGGCACTCCCCTGGCAGGCATCTGGCTGCTGCCAACCCTGAGCGCCGGCCTGGTGCACCGCTTCCGGCTGAAAGATCCGCGCCTGCTTCTGGTCTCGGAGCAGACTGGCGGCCTGCGCCTGACCTATCTGGAAGGCGGTGAACTGCGTTTTTCGCGCCTGGCACCCGTGGATGGCAACCAGCACGAGAACCCCCTGGAAGGCTATGCGGAGGAGATCGAGCGTACCCGCCAGGCACTGGTCGGACAACGCCTGATCACGCGCGCGGAAAAGGTCAAGGTGGTTCTGATCGACCCGCTCAACACTCTTAACGACCTGCACGGGCTGCTGCCGGAAGCAGCCGGTTTCCAGTGTTTCAGCATCAATCGCAGCCGCCTCCTGGAAGCGCTCAAGCTGCCCCATGCCCTGCTCGCCGAGTCCGCCGATGCCCTCTACCTGAGCCTGCTCTCGCGCGCACCCGCCAGCGCAAACCTGATGACCGCCGAGCAGCACGCCAACAGCCGCACTTTCTGGCTGCGACGCACCCTGGTGTTCGCCGCCGCAGCCTGGCTGACGCTCTCCCTGGGAAGCGCCCTGCTGCTGCTGGGTGGCGCCTGGCGCCTGGAGAGGCAAAGCGACGCGCTGCATGCCCGCGCCGAAACCGACCGGGCACGGAAAACCGCACTGCTCGCCCCGGCCGGCGGCGAGGCACTGGTCACACGACGCCTGGCTGCGTTCGCGGCCTGGAACGCCGTACGACGGCGTGACCGCCTGCCCACCCCGTTGCTGGACGCAGTCCAAACCGCAGCCGAGGGGCACGGCGTCCGACTCACTCGCCTTGACTGGACGAACGGAGCCCAGGGGGGGAGCTTGAGCGTCGAGGGCGAAATCGCCACCTTCGACGGCGACTACCGCGCTGCCCATGCCGGTATCGCCGATCTCAGCCGCGGTCTGGGCCGACGCTTGCCGCAACATCGCGTGGACATCACCGCCTGGCCCGTGAACGCACAATCCGGCGAAGAACTGGAGGGCAGCATCGGGGGCGGCTCGCCGGCAGCCCGTTTTCAGATGCGAGTCCAGCTACGAGTCCAGCCGTGACCTCCCCTCTGCGCCTGCCCGCGCTCGGCCTTGCCCTCTCCTTGATCCTGGGCGGCATCCTATTCTTCCTGGCCTATCATGCCTACGAGGCGGGATCGGCGCGCCAGAATGCCACTCAGGCGGCGGCAGTCCAGGCTGCGCGCGAACTGCAACAGACTCCGCAGCGTCTGGCGCAAGACCGGTTACAGGCACGCGACTACGCCAGCCTGGGCCGCTCCGGTTTCCTCGGGGAGGAAGACCGCCTCGACTGGCTGGGCAGCCTGGCACAGGTGCGAGCCACCCTGGATTTACGGCGGCTGGGTTGGCGACTGAGTAGGCGTGTGCCCTCCAGCCTCAGCCCGGGCCTTTACAGCAGCACCATGGCGCTCGAAATCACCCCAGGTGACGCCCGTCACCTGGCACAATTCCTGGCACGACTACGCGCCACCGCCCATGGCCGCTTTACCGTAAGCGGGTGCACCCTGCTACCGGATGTCGATGGCCACTCGGTAAGCTGCACCCTCGACTGGTGGACCTGGAATGCGCGCTAGCGAGCCCTCCAACCCGAGCACACGCGCTCCCAGGGTGGGAGGTGTGCGTCGAGCATTGATGTACACCTTGCGCGCACAAGGATTTACCCTGGTCGAGCTGGCCATCGTCCTGTTCGTCATCACGATCCTCATGGGGGGCATGCTTACTCCGATCACCCAGCAGATCGCCGAACGCCAGAACAGCGAAACCCGCCATGCCATGGAAAGCGGTCGCATCGCCCTGACCGGCTACGCCCTGAGCCACCGTGACCCTGATGGCCATCCCTACCTGCCCTGCCCGACTCGAAGCGACGGCGAGGAAGAGCGCCTGGCTGACGGGCGCTGCGCCATCCAGGTCGGCATCCTGCCCTGGCGCACACTGGGCGTGGCCGAAGTCGATGCCTGGGGCAACCACCTGGATTACGCAGTCTCGCCCGACTACGCTGACGCCCATCATGGCATCGTCACCAGCCCGCTACCCGCCGCGCGGGTGCGCATCTGCCAGGCCAGCACCTGCGAACGGCCTCAAGCCGCCGTGGCAGCCCTGCTCTCACACGGCCGCAACGGCTTCGGCGCACATAACGCCATGGGCCGAAGCAACCTGGCACCCATTTCCAGCGACGAGAGAGCCAATAGCGACGGCACGGCACGCTTCGTCCTGCGCCCCCCCTCCGCCGCCGACCGTGCCGGTGGAGAATTCGACGACCTCGTTACCTGGATATCCCCTTCCTGGCTGCTCGGGCGCCTGTGTGACCCAGCGGAGACTTGCGCCGGACCGTGAGGTAAGCGCTCAGCCGGGCCGCCTCCGACGCCAGATCAAGCTGACCAGCCCGAGGCCGACCAACGCCAGGCTGGAGGGTTCCGGAACACTCTTGGGTTGAAGATTGACCGTCAGATACGCGGCGGGCATGGCGCCGGAACCGCTCCACAGAACCTGGTTGACGCCAGAGCGCAAGGTGGAGATGTGCGCACCCAGGCTGAATTGACCGTCCGCCAGGATATCGGCGAAGGAGACGCTGCCCAGCGTAACGCTGAAGGTCGGCATGGATGAACCGTTGGCGGCGGACACATTGGTCTGGCCATACTCCACCCCCGTCATCAGGTCGTTGTAGACGCTGACCGATGAGCCCAGACCTGGGGTGGTGGAGGTCACGTCCCATATCTGCACGGTCTCGGTAGCATCGGGCGACGCATAGTTGCCATTGTTGCCGTTGAAGGTGATCGTGGCCGAGGTGATCACCTGACCCGCAGCGATGCCGCTCACGTCGAAGTTGTAGAAGCTGTTACGATAGACCGAGGACCCGTCAAATCCGGTCCAGGTATTCGTATTGCTAGGACTGGTAATCCCACTGTTGTCGTACCAACCGTTGTCGACCGCGTTGAAGGTCATGGTGCTGGCGCAGACCGCGCCGGACACGAAAAAAAACACGCTGCTGGCCAACATCTTGGATAAGGGATACATCTGAGATACCTGATAAGGAATTTGATATGGGCAAATAAAGCAATAACCATGCCACAGGTATTTTTACATTATAATCAAACAGTTAACTAGAAAACACAAAGAGACACCCAGCGTGTCATAAGGGAATATCGTCACTGGCGTCAATATTCGGTCACAGCACCCCCGTGTGGACTCGTGCCCTGCCCGGCTCACGCACCGCCGCGACGCATCACGCCACCGGCTTCGCTGGCGCCGCTACCCCGGCACAGAGGCGTATCGAGATCGGCCGGGGCTGGTATCCGCAAGGTTTGATAGAGTCGCTTGAGCTTCTGTCTATAGACTCGGTCAAAGCTGGCCACGGCCTCGGCCGGGTTGGCCTCGCCAAACCACCAGAACCAGTCGGAACTCTCGCAGGACTTGAGCAGGGTTTCCGCGTTTTCTGCTTCGTCCTCAGGCAACATCTCCACGGCGGCGTCATACGCGTGCTTGGCCGCGCACAACCAGTCCCAGGCTCGGTTCTTGGCAGGGTCGCCCATCCAGGTGCTGAAGTCGCCATATACCCAACTGCCGGCGGCGAGATGTGGCAATTCCCTGGGTGCGTCGGGATGCAGTTCCAGATATTCACTGAAGGTGGTGGCACGAATCGAAGACTGCCGCGTCAACTCGGCAAACAGGCCGGAGAGGAAGTAGAAACCGTTGTAGGGGTAATACTCCCAGGCATTTTCTCCATCCAGGATGATGCTGACCACGGGATCGGGTCCGGGCGCCTGGCGCCGAATCTCCTCCAGGCAATGCAGGAGATGGCGCACGGCATCGGCGCCAAACCAACCCTTGTACTCGAAGCCGATCAGGTCGGACAAATGATCGTCGCGGAAGAACAGGGCGGTGCGGTTGCCCGTCAGACGATAAGGAGAGGTGATCCACTCCGACTTGTGCTCCAAGCTGCGTCCCGATCTTTCCAGACTGCGGCGCAACACCCCCTCGCCGCTCGCCGCCCACTGTACACCGGACGCCGACAGGAGATGCACCGCGGCCTCGGACACCCCACCCTCGGCCGGCCAGAAACCGGCGGGCGCGCGGCCGAAGTGATATTTGTGGCTCGCCACCGCGGCGCGCACATGTTCCCCGGCGCGCGCCGCGCCATCTGGATAGCAAGCCGCTGTGGGTAAGGCCAAGCCCGTGTCGGCATCGCGAGCGACCTCGAAGTCGAGCAGGAGCGGCAGGATGGGGTGGCTGTGCGGCGTGCTCGACAACTCGACCTGGCCGCGCTCCGCCAGATATCGGTAGCGCGGAATCAGGCTGGCGACAACGACGCCGCAGAGATCGAACACGCCGCGCCGCTCCGCCAGGGTAAAGCCCGTGCCGCGCGCCATCAACGCGAGCAACGCGGGATGCGCGCGGCGCACGGTCTCGCCCGTCCAGGCCAGGTGGTACCAGGTCACCAGGTCGGCCAGGAATTCCCCGGAAAGGTATGCCAGTCCCGCCTCGCCACTCTCATCCACCGCCTTCCACAGGGCATGAAGACGCTGGAAGGCCGGAAACGGTTCCAGCATGGTGGGATGGTTGAGCTTGAAACACTGTTCGATCAGGTGGCGCCGTGCCTCCATACCCAGGGCGGCCAGATCAGGGTCGATCAGGGCGGCCAGCAGAGGGTCGCGTAGCTCGCCGGACGCGAACTGCGCGGCATAATCGTCGAGCTGTTCCACCAGGGTAGGCACGAAATTGACCACGCAACGCAGGTCTGGTGCGGCTTCCAGATGCGCCGCCATGTCCGCGTAATCCTTGATGGCGTGGAGATACGTCCAGGGAAGCTGATACCGGCCATCGGCATCGCGATAATCGGGCTGATGAAAATGCCAGCAAAGGATGAGATTCAGCAAGATACGGGTCCGGTTGAAATATTTATCAATAGGGTGTCACGCCTTGGCTAACCGCCGCAAGCCGGATCGGCACGCCACTGTGCATTCGCGGCAGGAATGTCGCTCTCACCGACGATGGGAGTGGCATCCTACGCCCCGAGTTGCGTGCGCCGTGGCACGAACGAAGTGCCATGTTTCGGGTAACGCCATGAGAAACACTACGAAAAAAAACGAGGGTTTCCCTCAGCGGGCAACCAGACCGGCCTCGTACCAGCCGCGACTCCGATTGACGACCTTGACCACCAGCAGCATCACCGGCACTTCAATCAGCACCCCCACTACGGTGGCGAGTGCAGCGCCAGATTCGAAGCCGAACAGGGAGATCGCCGCTGCCACTGCCAGTTCGAAGAAGTTGGAAGCGCCGATCAGGGCTGAGGGGCCGGCGATGTTGTGCTTTTCGCCTACTTGGCGGTTGAGCCAGTAGGCCAGGGACGCGTTGAACAACACCTGAATCAGGATAGGCACCGCCAGCAG
The DNA here is from genome assembly GCA_903883985.1 of uncultured Pseudomonadota bacterium. Classification (GTDB taxonomy): domain Bacteria; phylum Pseudomonadota; class Gammaproteobacteria; order Burkholderiales; family Thiobacillaceae; genus PFJX01. The sequence goes on from CAISDD010000153.1 coordinate 8,823, forward strand.
GGTGATGATCAGGGGGTGCTTCAATATGGCCTCGCCCTGGAAAGCGAACAGCAGCACTAAAGTGGCGAGCAAGGCGAGGATAGACAAGTGGCCGAGGTGCGCCAGGGCGGCGTCGAATTTCGCCTGGCCCTGCTTCAGCCAGGCACTGCGCCAGACTTGCGCCAGGATCACCGGGATGACGATGTATAGCAGCACCGAGGTGAACAGCGTCGCCCAGGGCACGGTGATGGCCGACAATCCCAGGAGCAGACCGACGATGGGAGCAAAAGCGACGATCATGATGCTGTCGTTCAACGCTACCTGGGTCAGGGTGAAGTACGGATCGCCGCCGGTCAGCCGGCTCCACACGAATACCATCGCGGTGCAAGGTGCTGCTGCCAGCAGGATCAGGCCGGCGACGTAGCTGTCGAGTTGTTCCGCCGGTAGGTAGGGCGTGAACAGATGGCGGATGAAAACCCAGGCCAACAGCGCCATCGAGAAAGGCTTCACAGCCCAGTTGACGAACAAGGTCACACCGATGCCGCGCCAGTGTTCCTTGACACGATGCAACGCCGAAAAATCGATCTTCATCAGCATCGGGATGATCATCACCCAGATGAGTAGCCCAACCGGCAGGTTTACCTGGGCCACTTCCATGCGTCCCAGTGCCTGGAATAACGCCGGAAACATTTGGCCCACCAGGATGCCGGCGACGATACACAAAGCCACCCACAGGGAAAGCCAGCGCTCGAAAAGGCTCATGGGTACCCCGGCGGCAAGTTTTGCGGTGGTTTCACATTGAACGGACATGATCAGAACTCCCGGCCGATGTCAGCGAGCGCCTTCTGTAGCTTGATTCGATCCAGTTTGTCGATGGGCAGGTGGGCAAACAGACCGATGCGGTTCGACAACTGATTGAACGCGAGAAAAAATGCTTTGCGGCGGGTAGCTTCATCTCCCTCCACTGCGGCCGGATCGGGGACACCCCAGTGCGCGGTCATGGGCTGACCAGGCCAGACTGGACAGATTTCGCCTGCCGCGTCGTCGCAGACGGTGAAAACGAAATCCAGTGCCGGCGCGCCAGGCCGGGCGAACTCGTCCCAGGACTTGCTGCGCAGCCCATCCGTGGACAAGTGATTTTTTTCCAGCAGATCGATCGCGAGGGGATGCACCTGGCCGGCCGGATGGCTGCCCGCGCTGAACGCGCGGAACTTGCCCTGACTCAGAGCCAGGTTGTTCAGCACCGACTCCGCGAGGATGGAACGGGCGGAATTACCGGTGCAGAGGAACAACACCTTGAATACGTTCTCGGACATGGCAGACTCCTGTCTAATGGGGGATCAAAGGCCCAGGTGTTCACGCACAGCCGGAATCAGGCGCGCGCGGAGGTCGTCGCGCACGGCGATAAATCCCTCCAGCGGTTCGCCATGCGGGTCGTGGAAGGGCAGATGGATGGACTTCACCAGCCGGGGAAAGATGGGGCAGGTTTCTTTTGCGTTGTCGCAGACGGTCACCACCAGGTCGATGGCTTCATTCATCACCGCATCCACATCCTTCGGGTAGAGACCGTCGGTCGGCAGACCGGCATCCGCGAGTGCTGCGATGGCGCCGTCGGCGACCTTGGACTGGGGTTTTGTGCCTGCGGACAGCGCACGGACCTGGCCAGCCAGGTCATGGTTGAGCAACACTTCGGCCATCTGGGAACGGCAGGAGTTTCCGGTACACAAGACGAGGACGGTTTTCTGGGTGGCATTCATCGGAGGTTCTCTTTCGTTGGAGGAGACGCGTTGGGGAGCGCAAGCGCCACGGTCGCTACCGCAGCAGTTTTCACTCAGGTATTCGATCAAGCTGTGCATCGCGTCAAAGTCGGCCACATAGCGCACAAAGCGGCCTTCCTGGTGGCCCCGTATCAGACCGCCGTGGGTGAGCGTCTTGAGGTGAAAGGACAGCGTCGCGGCCGGGATTGCCGTCGCATCCGCGATCCGCCCCACCACCATGCCTTCCGGTCCTGCCTCGACGAGTAGCCGGTAAATGGTCAGACGGCTCTCCTGGGCAAGCGCTGCAAGGGCGGTCACGGCTCGTGTATTTTCCATAGTTCTAATTATATGGAAACCAACATCTCAAACATGAATTTTTTGTTAAAGATCGTCACTGCTCAGGTCGAAGTGATCGTCTCAAAACAACCACAGCAATCCCCTCCACTTGAAGGGGAAGGAGAAAACGGCAGTACCTAAGTAGTTACCCTGGACTACGCTACGCTTACGCTTGGCACGGAGCTGAAACTATTCTCACTTCAAGGAGGCAGATAATGAATCTCGCAACGTTTCCTTTGAGCATGATCGTCATGGGTGTCCTCGCCCATTCTGGCGCCACCTTCGCGGGGGGCCTCGCCCAATCCGGGCAAGCTATTCAGGAAGGCAGGCTAGCTAGCGGCCTTGCTAGCGGCAGCGCTGCCCACGCCATCTCCGCGTCGGGTCAGGTAAGCTCTGCCGTATCGGCCGTCCCGTTGGCCAGCGCAGGTGAGGTATTCGCCGCCACGGGGGCCGGCAGCACTGCTGCTGCCCAGGAATCAGCCAGGGCCTCAAATCAAGCTCTGGAAATCACCGACGAAACCATCACGGCCATGCCACCGCCTAACGAAGTACTGAAAACTGGCAAGGCCAGGAACGCTCAGTAGGGGGACAGTAGACATGACTTGGTTGCCACGCTTGTTGATGGTGCTGAGCGTTGCCGGCGCCCCGATCCTTTCAGCTCACGCCGTCGGCTTCAGCAGCGGGGGTGCCACGGAAGAAATCCATTTCCCGCCAGAAAGAATTATCAAATTCGCCAAGAAGGTGGAAAAGGCCATGGCCGCCAAAGGAGCGCGCGTCGCCATTCTGGCGCGCATGGGCCGCCCGCCTACTCAACTGCCTGACGGCATGCACTTCACTCACGTTGCCTTTGCGGTCTATTCAGAGATCACCACCCGAGATGGGCGTCAGGTCCCTGGCTACGCCATCCACAATCTCTACCAGGAAGACAGCCACCCGGATATCAGTGATTTGGTGCTGGACTTCCCGGTGGATTTCTTCAGCGGAGTCGCCGTGCTTGAAGCGGGAGTTCTCATTCCGTCACCGGAAGTGCAGCGACGCCTGCTAAGTGTTATCGGAACGAGGACCTATGATTCGCTGCACGACCCGCACTACTCGGTCATCGCGAATCCCTACACACTGGGTCGGCAAAACTGTACCGAGTTCGTGTTGGACGTAGTGAATGCCGCCATTTACCAAACCAATGACATTCGCAAGATCAAGAGCGCCGAAAAGCAATATTTCACGGCGCAGAAGGTCAACATCAGTCCCTTGAAACTCTTGTTCGGTTCGATGTTCAGCAGCGAAGTATCCCTGTCCGACCAACAAGGGGAGACGGTGACCGCCACCTTTGAAAGCATCGCGCACTACCTGGAGACCTATGATCCAGGATCGGAGACTTTCACCGTGCTCCCTGACCGCTGATTTGGTAATTTGGCCGTGGCTCGCTGCCGGATTACGTAGCCAGCGTTGCCTAAAACGGTTACACGACCCCCCGTCGCTCACCAGGCCGCAGGGTTGGCTGCGGGGCTTGGACTACGGGAATTACGCCTGAACGGTCAACAACCGGAGACGTGTGCCGTTGCAATAGCAAAACCCCCGCACTGGCGGGGGTTTTGTGAAGGGAGTCTGGCGATGACCTACTTTCGCCGGCGCGAAGCCGACTATCATTGGCGCGGACATGTTTCACGGTCCTGTTCGGAAAGGGAAGGGGTGGTTCCACGTCGCTATGGTCGCCAGACAAAACGGGTTATATGACGCTGCACAGGGCAACGGCATTGAATTTTGTCTGAAGTATCATTCAGATTCTGGAAGAAGAAGTTTGATTCAGCAAGCGCCGCTTGCAGAACGTACTTGAGTAAGATAGCCCCTGAACTTCAAGGTTATGGGGTCAAGCCTTACGGGCAATTAGTACTGGTTAGCTTAACGCATTACTGCGCTTCCACACCCAGCCTATCAACGTTGTGGTCTTCAACGACCCTTCAAGGAGCTTAAAGCTCCGGGAGATCTCATCTTCAGGCGAGTTTCA
>CAISDD010000154.1 GCA_903883985.1 uncultured Pseudomonadota bacterium
GAGAAATCATCGCGGCAGCGCCGGCTTCCGGCCGGCTGTTTTTAAAGACGCAGGCAAGGATGCCTGCGCTACAGGGACTCGCCAGAGCTTCTTCAACCTGCCTGGGCTGGGTTACATTACTACCCCGCGTAAACGGGCGCTGACCGCACTATGCCCTGACTTATTGAGAAGTTACAGAGTTTTCACGTAAGAACGCGCCTGACATGCGTGACAAACCAGGATTGAGATGGTGCCAGCAAAAACGTATAATGCACGTCAATCTTAAATTGAGCGGGGTGGACGAGAGTCCCGCCCCGCTCTTCACATCTGGGCGGTTACCTTGTCTGCGTTCGCACCCGCAATTCTTGCCCTGGCTGACGGTACTGTGTTCCGGGGCGCATCCGTTGGCGCCGATATGGCCGGAGTCGGTGAGGTCGTGTTCAACACGGCGATGACCGGTTATCAGGAAATCCTGACTGATCCTTCTTATCGCAATCAACTAGTTACGCTGACCTATCCGCACATCGGCAATGTCGGTATCAACCCCGAAGATGCTGAGTCCTCCATCGTCCATGCATCTGGCTTGATCATTCGCGATCTGCCGCTGCGAGCGAGTAATTTTCGCCAGACGCAGTCCTTGGGCGACTTTCTGAAAGAACGGGGCATCGCTGCCATTTCCGGCCTGGACACGCGACGCCTGACGCGGCACCTTCGGGAATTTGGCGCCCAGAACGGTTGTATCCTGCCGGGAACCGCCGATGCAGTTGAAGCCATGGAACGCGCACGCGCTTTTCCCAGTATGGCAGGCACAGACCTCGCCCGTGTCGTGACCTGTGGCGAGATGCATGAATGGACGGAGGGTGAATGGGCTCTGGCCAGGGGTTTCCAGCGCCCAGCCGCTTATCCTTTCCATGTCGTGGCCTATGATTTCGGCGTGAAAAACAACATTCTTCGCATGGCAGCCATGCGCGGCTGCCGCATCACCGTCGTGCCGGCCCAGACCGCAGGCAGCGAAGTGCTTGCCATGAAGCCGGATGGAGTTCTACTCTCCAACGGACCGGGCGACCCGCAGCCTTGCGATTACGCCATCCGCGCCATCCAGGAAATCACTGCGGCGCGCATCCCCACCTTCGGGATTTGTCTTGGTCATCAGTTGCTGGCGCTCGCGTCCGGCGCGCGCACCGTGAAGATGAAGTTCGGCCACCATGGGGCCAATCATCCGGTGCAGGATCTGGACAGCAAGCGCGTCGTCATTACCAGCCAGAACCACGGCTTCGCGGTGGATGTGGCTTCCCTGCCGGATACCCTGCGTGCCACCCATGTGTCGCTGTTCGATGGCTCCTTGCAGGGCATCCGCCGTACCGACGTACCCGCGTTCAGCTTCCAGGGTCACCCGGAAGCCAGTCCTGGGCCGCAGGATGTTGGATATTTGTTTGACCGTTTCATTCGGATGATGCAATACGATAAGCCGGACCATAGGGAAAACGATAGGGCAAACCATAGGGCTAAAAATGCCTAAGCGCAGCGATCTTCACTCCATACTTATCATCGGCGCGGGCCCCATCGTCATAGGTCAGGCTTGCGAATTCGACTATTCCGGGGCACAGGCTTGCAAGGCTCTGCGGGAGGAAGGCTACCGGGTAATCCTGGTCAACTCCAATCCGGCCACCATCATGACCGACCCGGATATGGCCGATGCCACCTATATCGAGCCGATAAACTGGCAGACGGTGGAACGCATCATCGAGAAGGAGAGGCAGTCCTTCCCGAGTGAAAAGATGGCCATCCTGCCAACCATGGGCGGCCAAACCGGCCTGAATTGTGCGCTCGATCTGGCCAAGTACGGCGTACTGGAAAAATATGGCGTCGAGCTGATCGGTGCAAGCCGCGAGGCCATCGACATGGCCGAGGACCGCGAGAAATTCAAGCAGGCGATGGCCCGAATCGGCCTGGCGAATCCTCGCTCCGCGCTAGCCCACAGTTTCGAGGAAGCGGTACAGATTCAGGCTGGCATCGGCTTCCCGACCATTATCCGACCTTCGTTCACCATGGGCGGCAGTGGCGGGGGCATCGCCTACAATATGGAGGAATTCCTCTCCATCTGCGAGCGAGGACTCGAGGCTTCGCCCACCAAGGAGTTGCTTATCGAGGAGTCCTTGATCGGTTGGAAGGAATTCGAGATGGAAGTCGTGCGTGACCGCGCCGACAACTGCATCATCGTTTGTTCCATCGAGAACCTGGACCCGATGGGCGTGCATACCGGTGACTCCATAACCGTCGCTCCGGCGCAGACGTTGACCGACCGCGAATATCAGCTTCTGCGTAACGCCTCCATTGCGGTGCTGCGCGAGATCGGCGTCGACACCGGCGGGTCCAACGTTCAGTTCGCTATCTGTCCTGATGATGGACGCATCGTGGTCATCGAAATGAACCCGCGCGTGTCACGCTCCTCAGCGCTCGCGTCCAAGGCGACCGGTTTTCCCATCGCCAAAGTGGCGGCGAAATTGGCCGTAGGCTACACCCTCGATGAACTCCAGAACGACATCACCGGCGGCGCCACACCGACCTCCTTCGAGCCTTCAATCGACTATGTGGTCACCAAGGTGCCTCGTTTCGCCTTCGAGAAGTTTCCCCAGGCCAATGACCGTCTGACCACCCAGATGAAATCAGTCGGTGAAGTCATGGCTATCGGTCGCACCTTCCAGGAATCGCTGCAAAAGGCGCTGCGCGGACTGGAGACCGGGGTCGATGGCCTCGATGAAAAAACGACCGATCAGGACGAGATCGAGGCCGAGCTGGGCAATCCTGGGCCCGAACGCCTCTGGTACGTGGCCGACGCCCTGCGCATCGGCATGTCTTTCGATGAAGTCCAGACGGCCAGCATGATCGACCCCTGGTTCTTAGCTCAGATCGAGGATTTAGTTTGCCAGGAGCGCGCGCTGAAGGGCCGCGTGCTGTCTGAACTTACGCGCGAGCAGCTTTATACCCTCAAGCGCAATGGTTTCTCGGATCGCCGCCTGGCCAGTTTGCTGTCCTGCGACCAACATGCCGTGCGAGCCCAGCGCTGGGCCATGGGCGTGCATCCGGTCTACAAGCGGGTCGATACCTGTGCTGCGGAATTCGCCACGACAACCGCCTACATGTATTCCACCTATGAGGAAGAGTGCGAATCGCGTCCGAGTGATCGCAAGAAAATCATGGTTCTAGGCGGCGGTCCCAACCGGATCGGCCAGGGCATCGAGTTTGACTATTGCTGCGTACATGCGGCTCTGGCCATGCGCGAGGATGGGTATGAAACCATCATGATCAACTGCAACCCGGAAACCGTGTCTACGGATTACGATACTTCAGACCGACTCTATTTCGAGCCGCTTACCCTGGAAGATGTCCTGGAAGTGGTGCGGATCGAAAAGCCGGTGGGCGTGATCGTTCAGTATGGCGGCCAGACGCCACTGAAACTAGCCAGGGATTTGGAAAAATTTGGTGTGCCTATCATCGGCACGACGCCGGACATGATCGACGCCGCTGAGGACCGAGAGCGTTTTCAGAAAATGCTGAATGAACTCGGTCTGTTACAGCCACCGAATCGAACGGCTCGCAACGAGCCCGACGCCATACGCCTGGCCGCCGAGATAGGCTATCCGCTGGTCGTGCGTCCTTCCTATGTGCTAGGTGGTCGGGCGATGGAAATCGTTCGCGAAGAAGCGGACCTGCATCGCTACATGCGAGAAGCGGTGAAAGTCTCCAACGACTCCCCGGTGTTGCTGGACCGCTTCCTCAACGATGCCATCGAAGTCGACGTCGACGCCCTGTCGGACGGTGAAGAGGTTCTGATTGGCGGCATCATGGAACATATCGAGCAGGCGGGTGTGCATTCCGGTGACTCGGCTTGTTCCCTGCCGCCATACAGCCTTTCGCAAGCCATACAGGATGAGCTGCGACGCCAGACCGTGGCCATGGCCCGTGCGCTCCATGTCGTCGGTCTGATGAATGTACAGTTTGCCATCAAGGGCCGGGGGGATGAGGCCCTGGTTTACGTGCTCGAAGTCAATCCGCGTGCCTCGCGCACGGTTCCCTTCGTGTCGAAGGCTACTGGCAGGCAGTTGGCCAAGATCGCCGCCCGCTGCATGGCAGGCCGAACACTGAAGGAACAAGGCGCGCTGCACGAGATCATCCCACCGTATTACTCGGTCAAGGAGGCCGTTTTCCCCTTCCGCAAGTTTCCCGGCGTCGACCCCATACTGACCCCGGAAATGAAGTCCACGGGCGAAGTCATGGGAGTGGGCGAGAGTTTCGGGGAAGCTTTCCTCAAGTCCCAGTACGGTGCAAGCGTAAAACTGCCGCGTTCGGGTAATGTATTTATTTCTGTGCGCAATCCCGAGCATCCGCAAGTCTGCGAAATCGCTACACATTTGCATGGACTCGGTTTCAAGCTGTTCGCTACTCGCGGGACCGCTAGTGCCATTACCGGATTCGGGGTGCCGGTCATCCGTGTCAACAAGGTTGCGGAGGGACGGCCTCACATTGTCGACATGATCAAGAACCGTGAAATCCTGCTGATCATCAACGTGGTCGAGGATAAACGGGCGATGAAGGATTCCTTCGCGATTCGGGCTGCGGCGTTGGCTCAGAACATTCCTTATTTTACGACGTTAGCCGGCGCAAAGGCCGCCTGCCTGGGAATGGAGGAGCGTCGCGAGATTACCGTCTATACGCTTCAAGACCTGCACAAGCGCCTGCACTGAGCAGCGCTTTCTTCAAGGACATGGTCCGTGCCAAGAATCGAAACGGATGCCCGCAGGAGACAATCCTCGCGGGAAATTTCCATCCAGTCGAAATTGCCACCCGCCCAGGCCCGCTCTGTACTCCGTAGGTAATCCAGGGGCGAACCCCTGCTGAAATAGGCTGACTACGCAAATGAATAAATATCCTCTGACGGTCATCGGCGCTGAACAGCTTCGCCACGAACTGCAACGCCTCAAGAGTGTGGAGAGGCCCAGCGTCATCGCGGCCATTGCCGAGGCGCGGTCCCATGGCGACTTGTCGGAGAACGCCGAATATGACGCCGCTAAGGAAAAACAGGGCTTCATCGAAGGCCGCATCAAGGATCTCGAAGGCAAGCTCGCCAATGCCCAGATCATCGACCCACGCCACCTCGACGCCGAGGGTAGGGTTGTTTTTGGTGCCACAGTGGAACTCGTGGATGCGGAAACGGGTGACGAGGTGAAGTACCAGATCGTCGGTGACGATGAGGCCGACATCAAGGGCGGCAAGATCTCCGTGGGTTCGCCCATCGCCCGCGCCCTGATCGGAAAGTATGCGGGCGATGTGGCCGTGGTGAATGCACCGGGCGGGCTGCGGAATTACGAGATACTCGACGTTCACTATCTCTGAGAGGCGCATGAAACACCTGCCTGATCTTCTCTCCGCCTGGGCCGCATCGCTCTGGGTGGGCGGCCTCTGGGCGGTCGGCTACCTGGCTGCACCCACCTTGTTTTATAGCCTGACCGATCGCATGCTCGCGGGCATGCTGGCCGGCAAGCTATTCAGCCATATCGCCTGGGTCGGCCTGGTCTGCGGCGGCTGGTTGCTGCTACATCGGCTTGGCCGATTTGGCGTATTGGCCCTGAAACAGGGCTTTTTCTGGATCGTGCTGCTGATGCTGTTGCTGACTGTGGCGCAGCATTTCGGCATTCAGCCCATCCTGCAGCAATTGAAGGACCAGGCGAGGCCGCACGACGTGATGGAGAGCCTGTTTCGCGACCGATTCGCCACCTGGCATGGAATATCCAGCGTGATCTACCTGATCCAAAGCCTGCTGGGTTTGGCGCTAATTGCCAAACAGAAGCCGTAGGTCGGGTTAGGCGCAGTTTGCTGCGCCGTAACCCGACTAGACATCAGGGCAGCTTGATTTTTGCTTTTTCCGCCGGCTTATAGAGCAGCAACAGCTTGCCGATATGTTGCACTGGTGCCGCGTCCAGGGCGGTGCAAAGCGCCAGGAACCAGGTTTCGCGCGCCGCGCGGTCGTCTCCTAGCACACGCACCTTGATCAATTCGTGCGCGGCGAGCGCCCCCCTGGCTTCATTGATGACCGCCTCGGTCAGTCCCTGGTTGCCGATCATCACCACGGGCTTCATCGAGTGGGCCAAGGCTTTGAGGAATTTGCGCTGCAGGACGCTGAGTTCTTTCATGTTCGGATGGATGTCACGATAGAGGGGCCCGCAGTCTAGCCGGGCGGCGAGGATAATGCACACGCTACAGGGAACGAGGGGGGGGGTCTTGAATCGAGCGACTACGCAGAAAATCAGCGCCAACCGTGACAAGCACCAACGCGGCAGGGTGGCGGATTTTTGATCGAAAAACTTGCTCCAGGAAAGATCTATCCGTGGTTTCCGCCTACTTCACTCTCCATTAATACCCATGGCCTAGGGAAAATGTGCTCGCGTCCTGGTTGTCCCGGGCAGCATGATTCGTGCAGGCGGGGCTTGCATGACCCTGACATGACGGATTTTATTCTTCACCCAGGAAGACGTGATTTTGGAAAAGACTCAGAAGGAACCCCATGAAACGACAAGCAAAAACCCGCCAATGGCATCAAAAGCATGTCAACGACTTCTATGTGAAGCAATCCGTGGAGCAGGGGTATCGCTCCCGTTCGGCCTACAAGCTGATGGAAATCGACGATCACGACCATCTGCTGCTGCCCGGCATGCTGTTGGTCGATCTCGGCTGCGCGCCCGGGGGCTGGTGTCAGGTGGCGGCGGAGCGGATGAAGGGACAGGGGCGCATCATCGGCATCGACCTTCTGGAAATGACAGGCATGAATCATGTCCAGTTCATCCAGGGTGATTTTTCGGAGGCGGCCGGACTGGCGAGGGTGGAAGAGGCCATGGGAGATCGCGCTGCGGACCTTGTGCTTTCAGATATGTCCCCCAATATCACCGGAGTGGTGTTCACCGACCAGGCAAGGAGCTATCTGCTGGCAGAACTTGCGCTGGAGTTCGCGGCCGGGCATCTGCAAGCCGATGGCGTGTTTCTGGTCAAGGTGTTTCAGGGTGACGGTTTCGAGGCGTACATGAAGGCGATGCGGGCCGTGTTCCAGAAAGTGGTGGCGCGTAAGCCGGATGCCTCTCGTGACCGCAGTAGAGAACTGTATTTATTGGGCCGCAGACTGAAGGCTCCGTGCGCTTGAGTGCGAGACTTCATTGTATCGTTGTTGAATTTGGTCTACCTTCTCCCCATCCGCGGCGAGATGCCTGCAAAGGAGTGAAATTGAACAATCTTTTCAAGAACGTCGCCATCTGGCTGGTCATCGCCCTGATCCTGATGACGGTGTTCAACCAATTCAACACCCACCAGACGACGCAATCCCAGGTCGACTACTCCAGCTTCATCGATCAGGTGCACCAGGGCCAGATCGCCAAGGTGGTGATCGAGAACCATGTTCTGCGCGGCGTCACGAGCGATGGTCAGCGCTTTACTTCCTACGCCCCTTCCGATCCCTGGCTGGTCTCCGACCTGCTCAAGGCGGGTGTCCAGGTGGAGGCCAAGCCGGAAGAACAGCCTTCCATGTTCATGAGCATCTTCGTCTCCTGGTTCCCCATGCTCTTGTTGATCGGCGTCTGGGTGTTCTTCATGCGTCAGATGCAAGGTGGCGGCAAGGGCGGTGCCTTCTCTTTCGGCAAGAGCAAGGCGCGCCTGCTTGATCAGGATACCAATACGGTCACCTTTGCCGATGTCGCCGGTTGCGACGAAGCCAAGGAAGAGGTTGGAGAACTGGTGGAATTCCTGCGCGACCCTTCGCGCTTCCAGAAGCTGGGTGGGCGCATCCCGCGCGGCGTGCTGATGGTCGGCAGTCCCGGTACCGGCAAGACCCTGCTGGCCAAATCCATCGCCGGCGAAGCCAAGGTGCCTTTCTTCAGCATCTCCGGTTCCGATTTCGTGGAAATGTTTGTTGGCGTCGGCGCGGCCCGAGTGCGCGACATGTTCGAGCAGGCCAAGAAACATTCTCCCTGCATCATCTTCATCGACGAAATCGATGCGGTCGGCCGCCAGCGCGGTGCGGGCTTAGGCGGCGGCAATGACGAGCGGGAGCAGACGCTGAACCAGTTGCTGGTGGAAATGGATGGCTTCGAGCCCAGCGTCGGCGTCATCGTCATTGCAGCTACCAACCGCCCCGACGTGCTCGATCCTGCCCTGTTGCGTCCCGGCCGCTTCGACCGCCAGGTGGTGGTGCCGCTGCCTGACATCCGCGGCCGCGAACAAATACTGCTGGTGCATATGCGCAAGGTGCCGATGAGTTCGGACGTCAAGGCCGACATCATCGCGCGTGGCACGCCTGGTTTCTCCGGCGCCGATCTTGCCAACCTGGTCAACGAGGCGGCATTGTTCGCCGCGCGCGGCAATAAGCGCGTAGTGGACATGGACGACTTCGAGCGCGCCAAAGACAAAATCATGATGGGTGCCGAGCGCCGCTCTCTGGTGATGCCAGAGGAAGAGCGCAGAAACACCGCCTACCACGAGTCTGGGCACGCAGTGGTGGCCAAGATGTGCCCCAAGACCGACCCGGTGCACAAGGTCACCATCATCCCGCGTGGCCGCGCCCTGGGGGTGACCATGCAGTTGCCCACCGAGGACCGCTACAGCCAGGACCGCACCCGTCTGCTATCGACGCTGGCTGTTTTGTTCGGCGGGCGCATCGCCGAAGAGCTGTTCATGAATCAGATGACCACCGGTGCATCCAATGACTTCCAGCGCGCTACCGATCTGGCACGGCGCATGGTCACGCAGTGGGGCATGTCCGACGTGATGGGGCCGATGGTCTACGGCGAGGAGGAGGGTGAAGTCTTCCTGGGCCGTTCCGTGACCACGCACAAGAGCGTCTCGGAAGAAACCTTGCGTCGCGTCGATGCCGAGGTGCGCCGCCTCATCGACGAGCAATATGCTCTGGCGCGCCGCATCCTGGAAGAGAACCGCGACAAGGTCGAGCGCATGACCCGTGCGCTGCTGGAATGGGAAACCATAGATAGCGGTCAGATCGACGACATCATGGCCGGGCACGAGCCTCGTCCGCCCAAGCCGGTAGCCCCGCCGACCAGCAGCAACAGCACTCCCAGCGCGCCTGCGCCGACGACGACGCCGGTAGCGGGAGGTGCGGACTAAAGTGCTGCGGTTCTCCTGAGTCGCAATTGCCAGGCACCATCGTGGGCGCCACTTTTACGGGGGGGGGGCACTGACCGTTTTTTTCAGTGCCTATCCTGGGCACGCTTTTCCGTAACTTCTCAATAAGGCACGGCAACCCTATCGACTGCGTGACGAGACTTATCGCGACTTCACCGGTGGCAAACGCCCTCTCAAGAAGCACGCTTCAACCCGTGGCTTCAAAAAGAAATCATCGCGGCAGCGCCGGCTTCCGGCCGGCTGTTTTCGAAGACGCAGGTAAGGAAGCCTGCGCTACAGGGACTCGCCAGGGCTTCTTCAACCTGCCTGGGGTGGCTTACATCACTACCCCCCGTGAACGGGCGCTGACCGCACTATGCCGTGACTTATTGAGAAGTTACTCTTTTCCGGGATAATGCGCGACCATGTCTGCTCCCAACCGCTATCCCTCCGCCGTCTGCGCCAACAACCCACGCGTCCTGGCGGCGAACCTGGTCAACGATGTTCTGCTCGATGGGGTCAGCCTGACGCAGTCCCTGGCGAAATTGCGCAGACTGGCACCCGACCGCTCGCGGCCTGTGGAGCCGCCTCGCGGCTGGGATGGAAGTGGCCTCGCGGCGGCGCAGAGCCTGGCCTATGGCGTATTGCGCAATGCCGGACGCCTGCGCCTTTATCTCGACTCGTTGTGCGATCGCCCCCTCAAACCGGTTACCCTGTCCGGGTTTCTACTGGTCGGCCTCTATGAACTGGAGGTGGGAGAGACGCCCGCTTACGCAGTGGTGAACGAGGCCGTCGCCGCCGTTGCCGCCCGGTATCCCCAGGCCCGTGGCTTTGTCAATGCGGTGCTGCGCAATTATCAGCGCCGCCGCGTCGAGTTGGAAGTGGCAGCCACCATGGACCCTGTGGCTCGCTGGAACCTTCCCCTCTGGTGGCTGGAGCGATTGCAGACGCAATATCCCGATGATTGGGAGGCCATCGTCTCCGCACAGGATAGGCATCCGCCCATGACCCTGCGGGTGAATCGGCGTCGTGGCAGCGTCAGCGAATATCTTGCCAAGCTGGAGCAGGCCGGCATCGAGGCCAGGCAAAGCGGGGATTCCGCTTTGACCTTGCTGCGGCCCGTGGTGGTGGGCCTGCTGCCGGGCTTCTTCGACGGACTGGTTTCGGTGCAGGACCTCGGCGCTCAGTTCGCCGCCCCCTATCTCTGTGGCGCGGCGGGCCAGCGGGTGTTGGATGCTTGTGCGGCGCCCGGCGGAAAAACCGGCCATCTCCTGGAACTGCACGACCTCGAACTGCTGGCCCTGGATAGCGATGTCGAACGATTGGCCCGCGTGCGCGAGAATCTCGATCGGCTTGGTCTGTCCGCGACCCTGCGAGTCGGCGATGCAGCCGACACGGCCGCCTGGTGGGATGGGCAGGCCTTTGATCGGATTCTGCTCGATGCCCCTTGTACAGCATCTGGCGTGGTGCGCCGTCATCCCGATGGGAAATGGCTGAAGCGGCCTGAGGATATGCAACACCTGGCCCGCCAGCAGCGTCGCCTCATGGACGCTTTGTGGCCGCTGCTGAAGCCGGCTGGCACAATGCTCTATGCCACCTGTAGCCTGTTCCACGAGGAAAACGCTGATCAGGTGGCTTCCTTCCTTGCACGTCATCCTGATGCTAGCAGTGTGGCCGTTGCGGGAACACGAGCAGGGCAGTTGCTCCCGAACTGGGAGATGGATGGATTTTTTTATGCACGTATTCTCAAGGCGTAATTTCCTGTTTGCCGTCCTGGCCATGCTGGCCGGAGTGGGCGCCGTTGTTTCCTCCGTCCGCGCCGAGGGCATCCAGGTGCAACAGATCGACGTGGTGCAAAGAGGGGAGTTGTTCCACTTGGTCGGTGGTTTCTTCATTCAACTGTCACCCACCCTGGACGATGCCCTGCGTCGCGGCGTGCAACTCACCTTCGTGCAGGCGGTCGAGGCGGAACGTGAGCGCGATTGGTGGCTGGCCGAGGGCCTCTCCGATCTGGATCGCAGCGTGCGCCTTTCTTATAACGCGCTGTTACGCCAGTACTACGTCAGCCTCAACGGCGTTTCCAGCGAGCACGAAACCCTGGCTGATGCACTGCGCGTGGTGGGCGACCTGCGCGACTGGGCCGTGGTCAACATCAGGCAAATGAAAAGAAAATCCGAATACAAGATTTACGTGCGTTTGTACCTCGACGTCTCGCAACTGCCCAAGCCCCTACAGGTGAATGCACTGGCCTCTTCCGGTCGCTGGCAGCTCGATTCCGGCTGGCAGGAACGCACCTTCAAGTACTAATGCTCTATCTCGTAGCCGTCAGCTTGCTCCTCGGTTCGGCCCTGATCGGGTTGCTGGCCACTGCGGCCGGCAATACCGCTTTCTTCGCCGGCAATATTCAGCTTCTGCTCTGGGTCACCGTCGCTGCGGGTGCGGGACTGGCGGCGTTGATCTTCTACCAGGCCTTTCTCCTGGTGCGGCGTATCCGCGCCGGGGTATTCGGGGCCAAGCTTACCGCTCGCCTGTTTCTCATCATCGGACTGATGTCGCTGGCGCCGGGCCTGGTGGTCTATGGTGTGTCGGTGCAGTTCCTGATTCGTTCCATCGAATCCTGGTTTGATGTGCGTATGGAGAATGCGCTGGAGGGCGGTCTTGCCCTGGGCCAGTCGGCGCTGGATCACGTGCAGCAGGAAGCTGCGAAAAAGACCGAGCATCTGGCCCAGCAACTGGGCGATCTGCCGCCTATCCTCCAGGCTGCGCGCCTGGACGACCTGCGCGAGGCCGCGGGCGTGCAGGAGTTGGGGCTGTTCGACATCAACGGCAACCTGCTGGGTTTTTCTTCTTCCGATCGCAGCAGCACCTTGCCCAGGCAGCCGGAGCACGCTTCGATCTGGCAGGCGCGTCTGCAAAAAACCTGGAGTCGCTTGCAATCGACGGGCTCGGGCGGCATCATGGTGCGCGTGGTCGCGCCGGTGAACATGGCTTCCTTGTCGGAGCGCCCGCGTGTGGTGCAAGTGCTGCAACCTGTGCCACGGCAACTCGCGCAGGATGCGCAACAGGTGGAGGAGGCGCGTCAGGGCTACCAGGAACTGCTGGTCTCGCGCCTAGGGCTGAAGCGCCTGTATGGTATTTCCCTCACCCTGGCCCTGGCCCTGGCGCTGTTTTCCGCCTTCTCGCTGGCTTTTTTGCTCTCCGAACGACTCGCCGCTCCCTTGCGCGCCCTGGCGCGTGGCACGCGCGCGGTGGCGCGAGGGGATTTTACCGAGGTGCAGACGGTATCGAGTCGCGACGAACTGGGCATGCTTACGCACTCGTTCAACCGCATGACCCGGCAGCTCTCTGACGCACGCGCGGCTGCCGAGGAAAGCCGCGACCAGCTAATGGAAGCAAACTCCTACCTCGAAGGCGTGCTCACAAGCGTGACCACAGGTGTCGTGACGCTGGAACACAACCTCGACGTTCGCGTCGTCAATCCCGCAGCGGCGGTCCTACTTGGAATTTCACGCACGGAGCTGGAAGGGCGCGCGCTGACCGAGCTGGGGAGTCGTAACCCGGGACTGAGCGGTTTTGCCGAGGATATGGCGCGGCATTTTCACGACAGCCCGACGCGCCCATGGCGTGAACAGATCGAACTGTCCATGCCCACGGGGAAGCGCATCCTGCTGGCGCGCGGCACTCCGCTCACGAGCGGCGAGACGCCCGACTACGTGCTGGTTCTCGACGATGTCACGCAATTGCTGCAAGCGCAACGCGATGCCGCCTGGGGTGAGGTGGCGCGGCGCATGGCGCATGAGATCAAGAATCCCTTGACCCCGATTCAGCTTTCCGCCGAGCGACTGGAAGCGAAACTGGCCGACAAACTCGA
>CAISDD010000155.1 GCA_903883985.1 uncultured Pseudomonadota bacterium
CGAGATGCGGATCATCGCCTTCATCACCGAAGGCCCGGTGATCCGCGAAATTCTCGGTCACCTGGGCGAGCCGACTTCGCCCCCCCGCCTGGCGCCGGCGCGCGGCCCGCCATTGTGGGAGGCTCTGGCGACCGGACAGGCAGAGCGGGAAACCAATCCGCAGGCCCAGCCGGGCCCGGACTACGAATTCGACCAGCGCGTCGCCTGGTAGGGACGGACAAGACAAGGATTCGGGCTTGTTGCGGGGGCGACTAGCGCCTGAAAGCTCAAGACCGTAGAATTACGTGCGGTCTTGGGCTTTCAGTCGGGGTTTCTGCGCTGGCGAAAGACGTTTCTGAACGAAATTCTCGACTGATCCGGGTTGTGATGCGTGGTGCTACGTTTTGAGGGTGGTTGAATTTCCTATCCTTGCACGATCAAGGCGGTCCTGGTGGATGGCTCGGGTCGCATGCGCATCGCCGCCAAGGAAGTCAAGGTGACGATAGGTTCCGATCCCGGCAAGTCCTCTGGCAGTCCGAGTTTCGGTACCATGAAAATGCGCGCCGCCAACGCTGGAAATCTGGAAATCAAATCCCTGCTCAATAGTTCGCAAAACGAGGACCTGTATATCAAAACGATCAGTTATCTGGTGGATGGAACCAAGATCGCGGAAATCGGATTGACCCCGGGCAGCGCGAAAAATCCCTATGTCGCGATCAAGGTAAGCGGCTCCGGCGGGCAGGCGGAAATGCAGGTCCGGGCCTCCAACGGTCTGAGCAACAGCGCCTCGGCCTCCGTGAATTGAGCTTGATGCACCGAACAACCCTGTGATTTCCACAAGACCCCAGCTATGAGATCCTTCACCACTTTCGTCGTCCTGATACTCGCGCTCACGCTCACCCACCCCGTCCAGGCCACGCGCGGCCTGCAGCGCCAGGACCAGGACAAGCGCTATGCCCTGGTGATTGGCAACGACGCCTATCGTCACGTCCGGACTTTGGAAAAGGCCGACAACGACGCCCGCGCCATGGGCGTTGCGCTGAAGAAGATCGGCTACCAAACCACGGTATTGCTGGATGCCAACGAGCGCCAGATGAACGGCGCCGTCAACCGCTTCGTCGACAACATCGCCGGCGGTGGCCAGGGGGTGTTTTTCTTTGCCGGGCATGGCGTGCAGATCAACAACCAGAACTTTCTGTTACCGATCGACGTGGAAGACCCGCAGAACGAAACCGATGTCGCCGACCAGGCCGTCAGCCTGCAAGGCGTGCAGGACAAGATCGCCCAGGCCCGCGCCCAGTTTGCCCTGTTGGTGGTCGATGCCTGCCGCGACAACCCGCTGCCCAAAAAGGCCGGGCGCAGCATCGGCGGCACCCGCGGCCTGGCCCCGGCCAGTTCGGCGCAAGGCCAGATGGTCATCTTCTCTGCCGGGGCCCGCCAGCAAGCACTCGACAAACTCAACGACGACGACCGCAATCCGAACGGCGTGTTCACCCGCGAATTACTGCCCTGGCTGGACAAACCCGGCGTCAGCGTGCGCCAGGCCGTGCTGGAAGTACGCCGCACCGTCTATGCCAAGGCACAGAGCGTCAACCACGAGCAAGTCCCGGCCATCTACGACCAGGTGCTGGGCGATTTCTACTTCGTCCCCAGTGCGGCCACCGAGGTCGCCAACCTGGTGCCGGTGGCGACGGGCCTGACGGCACCCGACGCAGGCGGCGTGAGCCTGGCGGATCTGAAGAAGCAACAGGTCGAGCGCAAGAAATGGGAGGTGTGGCAGGCGCGGATGCAGGCGGATTACGACGATGCATTCGGCTTCACCGGCGAGCCGGATCTGAAGATCCAGGCGTGGGAACTGTTCCTGAGCAACTACCCGCAGAAGAACCCGCACAGCGATGAGGATGACAGCCTGCGGGCGCAGGCGCGGGAGCAGAAGCAGCAGGCGGAAGTCGAGAGGCAGGCGGCGAAGCGGAGACCCACGCGGGTGACCAGCCGCAAACCCGTGACGCCCGCCAGCACCCGGCAAGCCGGCCAGATCATCAAGGACTGCTCTGACTGCCCGGAGATGGTGGTGATTGCGGCGGGGAGCTTCCAGATGGGTTCCGAGGGTGCCAAGGACGAAAAGCCGGCGCACAGCGTCAGCATCAGCCCCTTCGCCCTTGCCAAAACCGAGGTCACCCAAGGCCAGTGGCGCGCGGTGATGGGCAGCAACCCCAGCTACTTTTCCAGTTGCGGCAACGATTGCCCGGTGGAGCAGGTGAGTTGGGATGATGCGAAGGAATACCTACGCAAACTCAGCGCCAAGACCGGGCAAAGCTATCGCTTGCCCAGCGAGGCGGAATGGGAATACGCCTGTCGGGCAGGTGGGCAACACCAGTACTGCGGCAGCGACAGCGAGGATGACGTCGCCTGGATCGGTAAAAACAGCGATGACAAGCCCCATACAGTGGGAAAAAAACAAGCCAATGCCTGGGGCCTGTACGACATGAGCGGGAATGTGTGGGAATGGGTGGAGGACCTCTACCACGACAGTTATGCCGGGGCACCGACGGATGGGAGCGCATGGACGACAGGAGAAGGCGTGGCGCGGGTGCTGCGCGGCGGTTCCTGGAACTTCAGTCCAGGCTACGCGCGCGCCGCCAACCGCAACTGGCTCGCCACGTCGTACCGGGGCAGGTTCAGCGGTTTCCGTCCCGCCAGGATCGTTTCGCCTTAGCCCCCTTACCCCTTTACCCCTGGCATAACGAGGACGCAAGCATGAGGCACCGGTGTGGGATTGGGGGTACAGGGGGCGCAGCCCCCTGTTTTTCGACGATGGATGTTTCCAAATGAGCGACAACGATCGCAGCCGCCGCAGCGGCGTGGTGCTGGAGAAGTCTTACCAGTTCCTGCTCTGGCTGGTGCCCTTGCTGGACAACTTCCCGAACTCGCAGAAATTCCTGCTCGGCGACCGCATCCAGGGCTTGTGTACCGACATTCTGGAAGGCTTGGTGGAGGCGACCTACTCGAAGAACGCCCTGCCGCACCTGGCGGCCACCAATATCCGCCTGGAAAAGCTGCGTTTCCTGTTTCGCCTGACCCATGAACTGAAGTTGCTGGATGCGCGCCGCTACGAATTCGCCGCCCGCGCCATCGACGAAATCGGCCGCCTGGTGGGCGGCTGGATCAAGGCGAGCCGTGCCGTTCCGGCATGACGACTTGTTCCCGGCCATCGCCAGCTTCGCGACACTGCGCGATGCGGCGATGAAGGCGATCCGCGGCAAGCGGGGCAAGCCCGGCGCGGCAGGATTCATGGCCAACCTGGAAAAGGAGTTGCTGCGCCTGGAACGGCAATTGTTTGAAGCCACCTGGCGGCCGGGCCGCTACGTGGAAATCCCCATCACCGACCCCAAGCCTCGCCTGGTTTCCGCAGCTCCCTTTCGCGACCGGGTGGTGCATCACGCCGTGTGCGCGGTGGTCGCGCCAATCTTCGAGCGTGGTTTCATCGAGGACAGTTACGCTAACCGCAAGGGCTACGGCACGCATCGCGCCATCGCCCGCTTCGAGCAGTACCGGGACCGCACCCGCCACGTGCTGCGCGCCGACATCTACCGCTATTTCCCCGCCATCGACCACGCCATCCTGAAGCTGGGCTACCGCCGCCGCATTGCCTGCACGGCGACCCTGCGGGTGCTGGACGCCATCGTCGACGGTTCCAACCCGCAGGAGCCGGTGAACCTGTATTTCCCCGGCGACGACCTGTTCACACCCTACGAGCGCCGGCGCGGTCTGCCTATCGGCAACCTGACCAGCCAGTTCTTCGCCAACCTGTACCTGGACCCGCTCGACCACTACGTCAAGGAAGTGCTGCGCGCGCCCTATGTCCGCTACGTGGATGATTTTGCCCTGTTCGCCGACGACCCAGCGGTGCTGGCCGGCTGGCGCGAGCGCATCGAAACCTTCCTGGTCGGCCGTCGGTTGCGCCTACACCCGGTCAAGACCTTCATCGCCGCGACCACGCAAACGGCGCGCTTCCTCGGCTTCGACCTGCTCCCGGACGGTGGCCGCCGCCTACCGGAGGAGGCGGTACGACGTTTCCGCAACCGCCTGCGCGGCCTGCGCGACCGCTGGCGGGCGGGCACGGTGGAAGCCGAGGAAATCCAGCAACGCATCGGCGCCTGGATCGCCCACGCCGAGCATGCCCAAACCTGGCGCTTGCGCCATGCCCTCTTCGAGGGTGGCTGGTTCGATCCGTTCGAGCCGGCTGCTTCGGAGCCTGACGGCCCGCCTGTGGCGCGGGTGCTGCGCGGCGGTTCCTGGAACAACAATCCAGACAACGCGCGCGCCGCCAACCGCAACAGGAACGCCACGACGAACCGGAACAACAACAACGGTTTCCGTCCCGCCAGTACGCCTTCAATTGCCGGAGTCGGTACGTTCACGGATGTGCCGAGCGTGCACGAAGGCATCCACGGGCCGTCATGATGAGCAGCAGCACCCCCCGTCCGTTCTGGCCGCAAGGCGACGGGCGGGGTTCTCGATGCGTAGCAGGGGTGGTAACGCGGAATCTGGTGCCGACTTGACCCCCGCCCCATCCCCCCCAAACTCAGGGCGGAAAGCGCAATCGGGAAAAATTCCGCCCCTGGGCGATTGCCGCGCGTTCGACTTCGACGGCGGAGGCGATCCAGCCCTTGCCTTCGAGAAACAGGAGCCAGGCCCGCGTGCTGATCTTGCGGCAGTTGGCCGGCAGCAGAAAGCTGGCCCGGGCGATCTTGTGATCCTCGAACAGGAACACGCCGGTGCTGGCGGGCGAGGCGAGCGCCAGTTCGTGCATGGCTTCCTGAATGGCGATTTCACCGAGGTTGGCTTTGCTGGGCGGGGTCTCGCCCGCGGCCTGGGCGGCGCGATAGTGCTGGTAGGTGCGGGTGACAACGATAGGTGCCGACCGCCGCTCCACCCATTGCCCGATCTTCTCGCTGGTGGGCGTGGCATTGCGCGTGACTTCGTGCAGCACCATGTCGACGATTTGCACCGGCCACCCCGGTTTGAGCAGCAGGTCCAGTGCGTCGGCGTAGGCCAGGGTGATCAGCGGCCCGGCATCGGGCAGCACGACCACCCCGGCTGGCGCGGGTGTGGCCATTCAGGGGGCCAGCGCGTTCAACGTGTCGACCATGCCTTGGGTCGCCGCCTCGGCCAGACGCGGCATCGGCAGATGGGCCTGGGCCATCAGCAGAAAGAGGTCTTCCTCGCAGTCGATGCCCAATGTGGCCATGGCGGCCAGGTCGTCGGTCCGTCCCAGGGAAAACTCGATCAGGGTGCAGTAATTCTGATTGCAGGAGGCTTCGGCGGATTCGAAGGTTTCGACCAGATACCTGAGCTCGGCATTGAACAAGGCATTGACCGAGGTGTCGGTCTTGGCGGCGATGATCTTGGCGCGCTTCAACAAATCGCGATCCACCGCCCCGGTGAAATTGACTGTAGCCATGAAACCCTCCGTACCTAAACAACAATGGTTTAAGTGTAACCAGTCATGATCCTAAAGTTCGCCCCCGATGATGAAAGCCAGCGCACTGCCCTCATGTAGGGAGTGGAAGCAGGCGGACTTGAGGTCGATGAACGTTTGGTGGTCACACCCCGTTGTGTAACCGGACCCGGCCC
>CAISDD010000156.1 GCA_903883985.1 uncultured Pseudomonadota bacterium
ATCGCATTCGATGAGGCTACTGCTGATGTCAAATATGTTGCTGCGAACGCCAAGCTAGCCGCGCTATCCGAGACTGATATGGATGCGATTCGAAACGCGTTAGTTAAGGTGTCCAAAAATGACATTGACCAGTTCATGCGTGCATTGCAAGCGGCGCTCGAACGAGTCATTGCTCAAATTATTCTGGTGCCGATGTTTGGAACAGAATTTAAGTTGCCCTCTGTTGAGGTGGCATTGAAGACGTTGGAAAATCTCAATCTAACGAAAGCCACCGGCGCGCTTCAAAAGATTGAAGTTATTGTCGATTACAGCAATGGAGATTCGATAAGGGCTTCGTTCGCTACTGCTGCGGCAGTTTCGGACTTCCTGATGGGTCTTCGACGGTAACTTTCAATTCGGCGAAATCATCCTCGGCTGTGGGTATGTTGAGCCAGAAGCGCAGGGTTTTCTTTCCCTTGTGGACTTCTCCCGTGCGAACCATTGGATCGAGCGCGCACAAGACTTGCGTTCTGGTAAGTCCTGTCCCCCCCACAATTTCGGAAACGTTGAATTCGGTTCCACAGGCAAGGAACGCACGAACCTTCTTCGAGTGAAGTGGCTTTGGGGGAAGCGTGTTGAATCTGTCTAGGCGGTTGCTCATTAGCGGATTTTGCCAAAAATCGATGCTGCCAAACCCCTAGACGTTACCTGCGTGAAGGGGGCAACAATGGGAGCAGTCCAGCGGTGGCCGCTGCCTGTTCCTGTTTGCCGTGGAGCGGGACGATCAGGGCCGGGACGTGTTCCAGCAGTTGGCGCACAAGCTGGGGTAGTGTTTGCGCGCAACCACACACCGTGTACTTAACGAAATTGGTTTGGCGATAAATCCCCCGCAATTCAGGGGGTCGCCGTAAAATTGGGGCTGTTCAGACGCAATCCCAAAATTGCGATGCCGCCGAAGTGCTGTTTGGTGGCTGAAAGCTGAACCCACTATTGATTCGGAACTTCGCCGAACGTGTATCAGTAGGCTTGAATAGAGCCGGGGCCTTTCACCAGTCGATCGTGGCTGTTCTCGGAAGGTGCACCTAGGACGGACTGATAAGCGTCATCAGCAGAAGGGGTGTCTGGCACGGACACGCACCTTGCAGCCCACCGGGGCCGCATGCTCCTTGCAGTTTGGCAAGGATGACATGGGGTGGTGGAGCGTCCTTGAACGCAGTGATCCCCATGGGGGGACGCGCCCCGTTCGACCGTGGTGGGTCGTGCGGGTCAGTTCAAGGCCCAAAATGAAAGCTGCAACCACCCAGAAGATCACTTCCTTCAAAAAATCCAGCATTGCGTCGGCGCTGCCAGCGTCGGTGTATTTCAACGCCCGTGGCGTTGTCGAAAACCCCAAATTCGTCATGGTGCGCCCCGCAGGCACCAAGGGCGAAATCATCATCACCGTGCGTGCCCACTGCATTGGCATAGGCCTGTGGATTGCGGCGGCCACATGGGAAAGTCAGAGCGGTCACCTGCCGTTTGATGGCACCTTCCCGCATAAGGGCTCCAAGGTGTTCAAGAGCCGCAGTGAGGCCGTCGAATACGCTTTGAATGTGGCTTTGCGCCAGATCAAGCAGCAGCTCGGCAAGCTGGCCAAGACCCCCGCGTGGAGCAAAAAAATCGAAGCGGCTGCCGCATGGGTCGCCGATGCCATTGTGCAAACGCGCCTGCATGACGAGAGCCTGCCACTGCGTGGCTGCACCGTCATCGACTTGTGTGCCGGTGGTCTGGGAGGCTTCGGTCTGGGCCTGACCAGCCTTGGTGCTGACCTGCTGCTGGCCTGCGAAAAAGACGACGAAGCGCGGTCCACCTACATGCACAACGTCAAGCCCCGCAAGGTGCACGCCGACCTGTGCACGCTGGACGGCACCAAGCTGACCTGTGACATCCTGACGCTGGGACTGCTGTGCCAGGCATTCTCCACGGCTGGCAAACGCAAGGGCTTTGCCGACCCGGTGCTGGCCGAGGTCTACCGCCACACGAAACGCCTTTTGCGCGAGATCATGGCCCGCGTGGTGATCATCGAGTGTGCCCGCCAGTTCCTCACGCAGGAAGGCGGCAAGGACGCCGCCGAAGTGCGTGAGCTGCTGATGCAACGCGGCTACCGCGTGCAGCATCGCACCCTGAACGCTGCCGGATTCGGAGTGGCGCAGAGGCGCGAACGCTCTTTCATTGTGGCCACCCGTTTGGACCTGCCGGTGGATGACATCCTTGGTTACGTTTTCCCGGAGGAACAGGAGCCGACGGAAGCGGTGGAGGATATCTTGGAGCCTGATGTCGAGCCCACCATTGCCGATGACCAGTTTGTGCTGCACACCGAACTGCCCAGCCAACGCCGGTCGGCGTCGGCCGAAGTGGGCTTGCTCAAAACCGTCGCTACCCAACAGTTGCGCGACGCACAAGGCTATCGCCTTTACTGTCCCAAGAGGCTTGGGCTTGGGGCCACGCTGACCGCCTCGGGCGGTGGCCGTGCCGCCTGCACCGGAGCCTATCTGATCAACGGCCACGCCCGTGGCCTGACACCCCGTGAGGCGGCCCGCATGCAGGGCATGCCCGAGTGGGCCAAACACCATGCACTGCCCAGCCACGCCTTGAAGCACGCAGGCAATGCCGTGGCCGTGCCGCTGGCCCGTGAACTGGGCCGCCAGCTCGCGGCCATTCTGACCGCCCGCACCTGAAAACAGATCCCGGTGGGTGCAGTTGCGCCCACCACCCGGATTGCGTTTTCAGGGCGGCGCAGCTCGGAGTTTTTCACGCCCGTAGTAAGGAGAAATCAATGGGTAAATCATCTAACAAGCGCAAGGCAGTGCGGCAATCTGCCGCGTTGGTGAAAGAGTGCAGCAAGGGCGGAATCACCGTTCGTGC
>CAISDD010000157.1 GCA_903883985.1 uncultured Pseudomonadota bacterium
CGGTCCCGGGGGGCCCTCTACCAACTACTTACCGTCTTTGATCCTTCCCCCGAGGGAGGGAGGTGTCCATCCCATCTCCAATGTTTATACAGTATAAACATGAAACGAGATTCGTCAAACATTTCTTTGAGCAGACAGATCCAGCGGCCCTGCGACGACGGCGCAACCCGAATCGTCGCTCGCTTCGGTTGATGTTGTAACGGCCCCCGTATCCGAGGCTGCTCCAGAAGTGCTGCCGACCAGAGGTCCGACATGTCCCACGACTCCCCGGCCAGACTGCCTTTGCTACTTATTCAAGCGGTGAGGAGTGATGAGGAGGCCTTCTTGGCGCCGCCGCCCTAAGGGAAGAGAGATCCGACGATGCGCTCACGGGTTGCGAGTCTTTCGTGGCTCCGCCCTCCGCGCCTTTGCAGAAAAGAATATAACGTCGCCATAAAGGGCATCAGTTTGGTCGGTCGGGAACCGGTCGCCATTGAAACTGCGTTTGCGGCCCCAATCTAAAAGGGCTGCAGGGCAAATACTCAAAGAGAATCCACGATGGCAGAAGAAAAGAAGGAACCCTGGCTCAATCAGATGGCGCTTGCGACCGTGATCCTCGCGGTGTGCGCCACCCTCTCCACCTTCAAGGGCGGATCCTATTCGACCCAGAGCGTCATCAACCAGACCCTGGCGTCGGATCAGTGGGCCTTCTACCAGGCCAAGAGCACCAAGCAGCATCTCCATGAGCTTCAGGTCGCACAGTTCCAGCTCCAGTCGATGGCGTTGCCACCCGACAGCCCGATAGCCAACGCCTACGCCAAGAAAATCCAGGACTACCAGGCCAAGGTCGCGCGCTACGAACAGGAGAAGAAGGAAATCGAGGTCAAGGCCCGCGAGCTCGAAAATGAGCGTGATGACGCCAAGCGCCATAACAAGCCCTTTGGTATTGCCGTCATGTTCCTGCAGGTCGCGATTCTGCTCAATTCCATCGCAGGGCTCATGAAGGTCAAGAAGATCTGGTGGTGTTCAATTCCTGTCGGCTTGGTGGGCATCGGGTTTTTTGCGAACGGGTTTCTCGGCTTTGTTTGACGGGCACAGACGCGGGCACCTGAGTTGGCTGGCCCGCCGCAGGCCGGAAACCGCTCAGCCATGGCACTGATGCCGGCAGAAGGCGCCCAGCTTCTCGTCGATGGCGTCGGTCTGACCAAGACCTACCGGGGCGCCAGACGACCGGCCATCATCGATGTCAGCGTGCGGGTCGCCCCGGGTGAAATTCTGGGTGTGATCGGTCCCAACGGCGCAGGCAAGACCACCCTGATGGCCTGCCTGCTTGGCCTGCTAAAACCGGAGGTGGGGCGCGCCCACTTGGGCGGACATCCGGCGGGTAGCCTCAAGGCTAACGCCCTGGTGGGTTACCTGCCAGAACGTCTTCGCTTCGATCCCTGGATGACCGGATGGGACTTCGTCGCCTACCACCATGCGCTGGCAGGTTTGCCCGAAGGCGAACGAGAGAGTGCAGTAAAAACGGTCCTCGAAGACGTCGGCCTCGACCCGCAGGCTTGGTCGCGGGCCATTAAGGGCTACTCCCGTGGCATGTTGCAACGGGTCGGCCTTGCACAGGCCCTGGTCGGCCGACCGCGTATCCTCTTTCTCGATGAACCCACCAGCGGCATGGATCCCGATGGGGTTCTGCACACCCGCCAACGTCTCCAAGCTTTTGCCGCCGGAGGTGGGGCCGTTGTGGTCAATTCGCACCAGTTGGAACAGTTGTCGAAACTATGTCATCAGGTAGTCTTCATCAAGGAAGGGCGTCTGGCCGGGACCGAACGCCTGGCAAACGCCACCAATCTGCGCTGGTTTGTGCAGTGGTTGAAAGTAGAGGGTATCGCCGACCTGGCGAAGACCGTCCTGGCTTCCTTGGAACTGCAACTAGCCAAACTCGGGGAGGCCGGCTTGGAGGTCGATGTTGCCGATGAAAAGGCCGCCGTCGAACTGGTGACTGCGCTCGCGAAGGCGGGAGTGCCGGTGCTCGCAGCGGGCCCGCTCAAGGGCGATCTGGAAAAGTATTTCCGGGAGGGCACGTGACACTGAATATACCGGTCTTCCTCAACACGCTGCGCAGCCAGGCGGATGCGACTGTGCGCCTGGTCATTGCAGGCCTACTGACCATCCTGCTTTATTCCTTGGTGAGTGGCGAGGTGACGGTGAATGCAAGCCCGATCACTGGCATCGGTGTTCTGGTCACGGGCGGCAATTACCTGCTGACGATGTTGGTGTGGTTGCTGGGCGTGAGCTTGATCAGCCGGGACGTCCACAGCGGGTCTATCCAGTTGGTCCTGCTGAGGCCACTGACACGGGCCAGTTACGTGCTGTCCAAGTGGGCGGCGCTGGCCAGTGCCGGGATCGCTGTGCTGCTGTTCATGCATGCGGCCTACGTGGCTCATCACGGCGTGGACGCCGAGATCGCCTCCAGTCTGGTTCTGCTTCTTGCGGTGCAGTGTCTGCAGGTCGCTGCCATTGCTGCCGTGATCACGCTCTTTTCCACGGTACCCATCAAGTTCGGCGAGTTGGGCTTGCTGACGCTTTGTGTTCTGGTTGTCGCGATGCTCAGGTTGCTCAACCTGAGGTACAACGTGGCACTGCTCAATCAGGCCCTGGACCTTGCCTGGCGGGTACTGCTGCCCAGCGTAGTGTTTGCGCCCGGTGTCGCGGACACTGGCCACGGAGACCTTCTGATCAGCCTCGTATTCAACGCAGTCGTTGCGGTCGCCGCCTTGGCGGGCGCCATGGCCTTGATGGCCAGGCGCGAGTTCGGTTACGCCGAGTTGGGCGGTTAACGCACTGCTGAGTGTGCTACGCACGTCCACCGTAAATACCTGGTCGCTCGAAAGCGTAGAAGTTGGCGGCTGTCTGATTGAGGCAACGGACTGCTCATAATCGCCCCGGAGTGCTGCTGAACCAAGATTGCGCGTCCGTAGCTCATTTCGATAGAGCACTAGGCTTCGAACCTAGGGGTAGGGAGTTC
>CAISDD010000158.1 GCA_903883985.1 uncultured Pseudomonadota bacterium
CTTTCCGCCGAGCGACTGGAAGCGAAACTGGCCGACAAGCTTGACGGGCCCGCTAGGGATACCCTCATCCGCGCCACGGCCACCATCGTCGGACAGGTCGCGGCGATGAAGGGACTGGTCGATGCCTTCGCCCAATATGCCCGCCTGCCCTCGCCGCGCATCGAGCGCCTGGATCTCAATGTCCTGGTCGGAGAAGTGCTGCACATGTACGAAGGCGGCATACCCATCGAGAGCCACCTGGCCGCCGAGCTGCCGGGTGTCGCGGGCGACCCTGCCCTGCTGGGACAGGTTCTGGTCAATCTGGTGAAGAATGCCCAGGAGGCGTTGGAGAATGTGGATGCGCCGCGGGTGTCTGTCAGTACGTCCCTGCAGGGGAGTCAGGTAAGCTTGTGCGTTCAGGACAATGGTCCCGGGTTCCCCGCGGAACTTTGGGATCGATTGTTCGAGCCTTATGTCACCAGCAAACCCAAGGGCACTGGCCTGGGCTTGCCTGTGGTGAAGAAAATCGTGGAAGAGCATCACGGCAGCATAGCGGTAGACAATCCGGATGCGGGCGGTGCGCGTATCTGCATCAGCTTGCCGGCGTTGGTGGAAGGCGGCGAGTCGCGAATGGCGAACAGTGACTTGCCACTCGCTCATTGAGGAAGGAAATGCAACATGGCTGAAATTCTGGTGGTGGACGACGAACCTGGCATCCGCGAGTTGATGCGCGAGATTCTGGAAGAAGAGGGGTACGAGGTGCGCATGGCCGAAAACGGTACCCGCGCACGGGCCGCGCTGGATGACAATGTCCCCGATCTGGTACTGCTGGACATCTGGATGCCGGATGTTGACGGTGTGACTCTGCTCAAGGAATGGCGCAGCCAGGGGCGGCTCACCATGCCGGTGGTGATGATGTCCGGGCACGGCACGGTGCATACCGCCGTTGAGGCTACCCGGCTTGGGGCCTTCGATTACCTGGAAAAACCGATTTCCTACAAGCATTTGCTGGAGACCGTAAAAAAAGCGCTGGCCTCCCGCAAGCCCGCGCCCACCACCAGCGGCACCCTGGCGGAACTGGGGGATGGCGAGAGCGTGAAGCGCCTGGCGCAGCGCCTGGGCCTGGCCGCCAGTGCCGGCCTGCCGCTGTTGCTGCTTGCCGAGCCGGGTACCGGTGAAGAAGTGGCCGCGCATTTCCTCACGCCACCCGGTGCGCCCTTCGTCCGAGTCGATGATCCCGTCGATCTGGCCAATCGCCCCGCAGAACTTCTGGCACGCGCCAAGGGCGGCCTGGTATTCGTGCCGGAACTGGGTGGACTTTCGGTCATGCAGCAACGTGGTCTGATCCTGTTGATCGCACGGCGCGCGGAATTCTCCGTGCGGGTGGTGACGGTGACCCGGGAAGACCCCGCTCGCTCACTGGCGGAAGGACGCCTGACGGCGGAATTGCACGAATCACTGGCGCATGCGGTAGTGGATCTGCCGCCCCTGCGCGAGCGTCGCGAAGACATCCCCGGCCTGGCCGCGCGCGCGCTCGAATCGGCTTGCGTGCGTCTGCGCCAGGCGCCGTTGAAGTTTGACGAGGCCGCCATGAGCCGGCTGGCAGCGCACGATTGGCCGGGCAATCTGGCGGAATTGGAGACCTTGGTCGGGCGCATCGCTCTGGAAGAACCCGCCGGTCCTATCGGTCTGGCGGTGATCGATGCCATGCTGGGTCCGAAGGCCGGCGCGGAAAAGACCGGTATCGAACTGATGCTGCATCTGCCGCTCAAGGACGCCCGCGATGCCTTCGAGAAGGCTTATCTGGAAGCCCTGCTGGCCGAATGCGACTGGGGCATGAGTCGAGCTGCCGAGCGCGCAGGGCTGGATCGCACCAATTTGTATCGTAAGGTGAAACAGTTGGGCATCGAGGCGCCGGGGAAGGAAAAAGTCTGATGGCCGGACGCAAGGTGCTGGCCGCCCGCTACTCGCCGCTCGCTACTCGCCGCCTGCCATGAAAATCATCATACTCGGGGCCGGCCAAGTGGGCTCCAATCTGGCGGAACACCTGGTGCGGGAAGGCAACGATCTGACCGTGGTGGATCTGGACGCGGAAAAACTCCTGGCTCTCCAGGGGCGTCTCGATCTGCGCACCGTTTGCGGTCAGGCCTCGCACCCCACAGTCCTCAAGCAGGCCGGTGCCGACGATGCCGACATGCTGGTGGCGGTGACCTTGAACGACGAAACCAACATGGTCGCCTGCAAACTCGCCAACACCTTGTTCAACATTCCGACCAAGATCGCCCGCATCCGCGCGGTCGATTACATGAAGCACCCGCAGTTGTTCGCGGCGGAAAACTTTGGCGTCGATCACGTCATCGCCCCGGAACAGGAAGTCACCGACTATCTGCGCCGCCTGATCGACTACCCTGAAGCACTGCAGGTGCTGGACTTCGCCGGCGGACGGATACGCATGGTGGCGGTCAAGGCCCAAGGTGGCTTGATGGTGGGGCATGCACTCAGGCACCTGCGGGAACATTTGCACCTCATGTTCCGCGAGCACCCCGGAATCAAAGGCCAGATGGATGCGCGCATCGTCGCGATCTATCGGCAGGATAGGGCCATCCTGCCACAGGGCGACACTGTGGTCGAAGAGGGTGACGAGGTTTTCTTTCTGGCGGCCACCAGCAACATCCGCGCGGTCATGAAAGAGATCCGCCGTGGCGATCATCACGCACGCCGGGTGATGATCGCAGGCGGGGGCAACATCGGCCGACGCCTGGCAGCGAATCTGGAGTCGGACTACCACGTGAAGCTGATCGACCATAACAAGAAGATCACGGCGAGCCTGGCCGATCAGCTTCCCCGCACCCTGGTGCTCAACGGCAATGCCACCGACGAGGTTCTGCTGAAGGATGAGAACATTGAGGATGTGGACGTGTTCTGCGCGCTCACCAACGACGACGAGGACAACATCATGTCCTGTCTCCTGGCCAAGCGGCTAGGTGCGCGCAAGGTCATCGCCCTGATCAACCGTGCTACCTATGTCGATCTGCTGCAAGGCGGCGAGATCGATATCGCCCTGTCGCCGGCCCAGACCACCATCGGCCCCCTGCTCACCCATATCCGCCGCGGCGACATGGCAGTAGTGCACTCCCTGCGTCGGGGGGCTGCGGAAGCGATGGAGGCCGTGGTGCATGGGGATGCCCGTTCTTCAAAGCTGGTAGGGCGGAGCATCGATCAGATCGACCTGCCGGAAGGCGTCTCCATCGGCGCCATACTCCGCGGCGAGGAAGCCATCATTCCGCATCACGACACTGTGGTCGAAAGCGAGGACCATCTCATCCTCTTCGTGCCCAACAAGCGTTACATCTCCAAGGTGGAGAAATTGCTCCAGGTTGGGTTCGGGTTTTTCTGAGGCCGTGAATAAATGCCAACGTCCAGAGTATTGTCATTCCCGCCTGATTGGGAATGACGGCGGTTTTTTCAGCCGGTTTCGATTGATTCACAAGCTCTGAGATGAAAAAGCTCGCGCCCGTCGTCACCACCTTGGGGCTGGTGGTGATGCTGTTCTCCTTCACCATGCTGCTACCGCTGTTGGTCGCCTGGCTCACCGAGGATGGTGCGGTCACGGTCTACGACGACTCCATCGTCATCACCTTTTGCAGCGGCCTGCTCATGTGGCTGGCTACTCACCGAGTGAAGCGGGAGTTGGCGACACGCGACGGTTATCTGTTAGCCAGCCTGATCTGGTCCGTGCTACCCGCCTTCGCTACCTTGCCGCTGTTGTTGCATCTGCCCAACTTGTCATTCACCGACGCCTATTTCGAGACCATGTCCGGGCTCACCACCACCGGTGCGACGATGCTCTCCGGCCTGGATCACCTGCCCAAGTCGATCAACCTGTGGCGGCACCAGCTCAACTGGATGGGAGGCATGGGCATCATCGTCCTGGCGGTGGCGATCTTTCCCTTGTTGGGCGTGGGTGGGATGCAACTCTACAAGGCGGAGACGCCGGGACCGATGAAGGATGACAAGCTCACTCCGCGCATCACCGAAACCGCCAAAAATCTTTGGTTGGTCTACGTGGCCATCACCTGCGCCTGCATCGTTTCCCTGATGGCGGTAGGTCTGGACTGGTTCGATGCGATCTGTCATGCCTTCGCGGTGATGGGTTTGGGTGGCTTCTCCACCCACGACGCCAGTGTCGGCTACTTCAACTCGCCTCAGGTGGAATACGTGCTGATTATTTTCATGCTCATCGCCGGCATGAATTTCGCCACCCACTTTCTCGCCTGGCGAGGAAAGACCTTCCGGGTTTACCTGGCGGACACCGAGGCCAAGGCGTTCCTGCTGCTGGTGCTGGGCAGTTGCATGGGCATTGCCTGGTATGTCTGGATGAAGGGGGTATACGCCGATTTCTGGGTGGCCTTGCGCTATGTCAGTTTCAATCTGGTGTCGCTGGCGACCGATTGCGGTTTCGTCAGCACCGATTACAACGCCTGGCCGCCCTTCGCGACCTTCTGGATGCTCTACCTGTCCTGCGTCTCGGTGAGCTCTGGTTCCACCGGCGGCGGGATCAAGATGGTGCGCACCCTACTCACCTACAACCAGGCCATGCGCGAGATGTTGAAGCAGATCCACCCCGCTGCGGTGCTGCCCCTGCGACTAGGCAAGCAGGTGGTGGAGAACCATATCGTCTTTGCGGTGCAGACCTTCGTGCTGGTCTACTGCACTTTTGTGCTGTTCCTGAGCCTGGTCCTGATGTTCAGCGGCCTGGATCTGGTGTCGTCCATTTCCGCCGTGATCGCCTGCATCAACAATGCCGGCCCTGGTCTCAACGTCGTCGGTCCGGCGAGCAATTTCTCGCCGCTGACGGATTTCCAGACCTGGGTGTGTACCTTCGCCATGCTGGTGGGGAGGCTGGAACTGTTCACGCTGCTGGTGGTGTTCACCCCGGCATTCTGGAGGAAGTAAAGGCGGGACCCGGCGCTCGCTAGTGGCACAATGCCGCTTTGCATGCTGCGGGGAATGCCATGAAAGGCCCAAGGACGTACGATGAATATGTGGATCTGGTTCACCAGGGCGTCTATGAAGTCGATGAAATGCGTGCCAGTATCGACTACGATCCAGAAAACGCGGAACGCTGGTCGGGCATGCTGGACCAGCTTGATGGTGTGCTGCGCAAGCTTTTCGACGACATGATTTCGGATAAATACGAATTCCCCACCGGCCGCGATCTGGCCTACATGCAGTTCATCAACCGCTGGGGGCGCGAGATTCCCTTCAAGGAATTACTGCTGGTGATCAACACCGCGCACAAGAATGGGCTGTCGCGTGACTAAACTGCTACTGATCGTCGCTTTCACCATAGTGATCGTGCTCTGGTTCAAACGTTCGTCTGGCCAGAGATCCGAGTTGCCGCGCAAGCAGAAGGCTGCCGAGGACATGGTGCGTTGCGAGCTGTGTCAGGTGAATCTGCCGCGCTCCGAGGCGATCCTGAGCCGGGGCCGCATCTATTGCTGTGATGAACACCGCCTTCGCGGCCACTGAGCCCATACCCGCTGCGGTGCCGGAAGCTTTCTGGCGCTCGCTCGGCCACCTCAACAGTTTCCGTGTCTTCCTGGCCGTCGCGCTGGGTGTGGCCGGGCTGTTCGCCAGCCAGAGCTTTCATCGCTTCGACTATCCGCGTCTGTTCCAGGCGACCTGTGCGATCTATCTGCTGATCGCGCTGTTGTTCCGCAGGCCTTTGCTGGCAAGGCGCGAGGGCTTCGAGCGGCAGGTCGATCGCCAGGCTCTGGTCGACATCGTCTGCATCACGTTGTTGATGCATCTGTCCGGGGGCAATACCAGCGGGATCGGTCTGTTGTTGACCGTTACCCTGGCCGCCGCTGGCATGGTGGCGGAAACCCGCATGGTGTTGTTCTGGTCGGCCGCGGCCACGTTGGCCGTCCTGGTCGAGCAGATCGCGCAGACCGCCGTCTCCGATGGCAACGCGGGCGGCTTTGTCCGGGCTGGTTTTCTTTCCATCGGCCTGTTCGCTTCCGCTCTGCTTTCCCATGCCCTGGCCAAGGGCGCACTGGTGGCTTCCAGCGAAGCAGCGGAAAAAGGGCGTCAGGCGGAGAGCCTTGAGCGCATCAACGAGCGGGTGATCCAGGAATTACCCTATGCGGTGATGGCGGTGAATGATCAGGGTGAGGTGTTGCAGCACAATGCGCGCGCCTCCCTGTTGCTCGACGTGCGCTTCTATCCCGGTTGTGGCCTTGGGACCTGCTCGCCTCGCCTGGCCGAGATGTGGTCGTCCTGGCACGCCGGTGAAACCCTGCCGGCTCACCCCATTCAGGTCGGCGCGGAGGGGCGGCGCCTGCGAGTGCGTTTCATCGAACTGGAGCCGACGCGGCGCGAAGGGGCTGTGTTGGTGCTGGAAGACATGACTGAGTTGGAGGCGCAGGCGCAGCGCATGAAACTGGCCTCCCTGGGGTTGCTGACCGCCAACCTGGCGCACGAGATCCGCAACCCCCTTTCGGCCATCCGCCATGCCGCCGGCATGCTCAGGGAAGAGGCTGCCGACGCCACTTCGGCGAAACTCGCAGCCATCATCGAGAGCAATGCCGAACGCCTCAATTCCTTGGTGGAGGATGTGCTCTCGCTCAATCGCCGTGATCGCCTGACACGTGAGGCGCTCCCCCTGGCTTCGTGCCTCAGCGCCTTTGTCGAGTCGTTCGTGCAACGCGAAGGCGCCGCGCCGGAAAGGGTGCTGCTCCAGGTGGTCGGTGACCCTGTCGTCTGTTTCGATGTCATCCATCTGGAGCAGGTATTCTGGAATCTGCTCCGCAATGCCTGGCGGTTTTGTCTGAAACAACCGGGCAGCATCCGCATTCGTGCCGTGTCGGCCGGAAGTCGCGTGAATTTGGATGTGGCCAACGATGGCCCGGGTATTCCCGCAGCCTTGCAGTCGCGCCTGTTCGAGCCTTTCTACACAACGGACAAAGCCGGCACCGGGCTGGGTTTGTACATCGCGCGTGAATTGGCCGAGGCCAATGGCGCCAGTCTGCACTATGTGGATATCCCGGATGGCGCCCTGTTTCGCCTGACTTGTCAGGCGGCACCATGCTGATAGGGGTGACTGGATGAAAAGACCGCGCGTTCTGCTGGTGGATGATGAACCCGACCTGCTCGATCTGCTTGAAATGGATTTGGCACGCATGGGCCTGGACACGGCGCGCGCGACCAGCGTGGCCGAGGCTCTCCGGCATCTCGGGGCGGCGACCTTCGATCTGTGTCTGACGGACATGCGCCTGCCCGATGGCGGGGGCATCGAGGTTGTGCGTCACATTGCGCTGTATGCGCCGCGCACGCCGGTGGCCGTGGTCACCGCCTTCGGCTCCGCAGAGAATGCGGTCACCGCGCTCAAGGCCGGTGCCTACGACTACGTCGAGAAGCCGGTGACCACGGAGAAAATTCGCGGCCTGGTGCGTTCCGCCCTCAAGCTCGCCGATCCCGAGGAACCTGAGCCAGGGCGGGATCTGGTGGGCGACTCCCCGCCCATGGAGCAGGTGCGCGCCCTGATTGGCAAAGTCGCGCGCAGCCAGGCGCCGGTGTTCATCAGCGGCGAAACCGGCACCGGCAAGGAAGTGGCTGCGCGCCTGATCCATGTGCGCAGCGCCCGCGCCGAGGCGCCATTCCTCGCGGTGAACTGCGGCGCCATTCCGGAGACGCTGATGGAAAGCGAGTTCTTCGGTTATCGCAAGGGCGCGTTTACGGGTGCCGACAGCGAGCGCGACGGATTCTTCCAGGCGGGGGCGGGTGGCACGCTGTTTCTCGACGAGATCGTCGAATTACCGCTTTCCATGCAGGTCAAGTTGCTACGCGCCATCCAGGAAAAACGCGTGCGCAGGGTGGGTGGCATCCTGGAGGAAGCGGTGGATGTGCGCCTGATCAGCGCGTCCCACCAGGATCTGCAAGCGGCGATGAATCAAAGGCGCTTCCGTCAGGATCTGTTCTATCGCCTCAATGTCATCGAAATCCACATGCCCGCGCTGCGCGAGCGGCGCGAGGATGTGGCACACCTAGCGCACTACCTGCTGGCACGATTGTGCGCGGGGAGTGCGCTCCCCACGCTGACGGCGTCCGCGCTCACCGCGCTGGCGGGGTATGGCTATCCCGGTAATGTGCGTGAACTGGAAAACATCCTGGAACGGGCGCTGGCACTGTGCGAGGATGGCAGGATAGAGGCGGGCGACCTGAACCTGACCCCCTTGGCGAGCGGCCCTGACAGCCTGGACCGGGGCCTCGGTTTGCAGGACCAGCTCGATGCGGTGGAGCGCCGGTCCATCCTCGAGGCACTGCAACGCAGCGATAACAACAAGACCGCAGCCGCGCGCCTTCTTGGGGTCACCTTTCGCTCGCTGCGCTACCGCATGGAGCGGCTGGGCATGGAGTAGCGCGGTTTGCGATGCCGATTCTTGCGGCCCGGCGAAATTCTTGAGTGCGGTTCCCTCTTCTCGGGAAAGGCGTCCGAGCCGCACCCCAAGTACCCGCGATGGCCATATCCGTCGCCGCTGATGCGTCGCCCGGTCGGTATGGCCACCAGCTCAAGCCCGCGTAGGGCGGATGAGCCGGGCCGGCGTTATCCGCCGAATGCCCACCATCCGGCGGAAGGCGCGAAAAACCGCTTTCCGCCCTACCTTCAGATTTCCTGGCTCTATATGAAAGACAGTGGGTAGGGTCTCCTGCCAGCGCTGAGAACGAAACTTTTATCGTTCCCACGCTCCAGCGTGGGA
>CAISDD010000159.1 GCA_903883985.1 uncultured Pseudomonadota bacterium
CATGGATGAAGGATCTTTGGAGAACCTATCCTTCTTCCGCTGCTGTTGGGTCTTCGGCACTTTGAATGTCTCTTGCTGGAGGTCAAGCCGCCGTTCAAAAATTCCAGGCGTATGCCCGGTCATCGGCCTGAGCCGACATCCGGAGTTGCCGCTCAATTCATGCTGAGCGGCAGCTTTGTGGAAATATGGCAACAAGGGTTGTGGGTCATGAAAGTTGCCACCGAGATCTCGGAGCGGGAGGGTCTTCACCGGGTGAAGGTCAGCGACGCCAAACGGTTTGCGTTGCTGGCGCCGGGCATTGTGCAGGCGGTGTTGGGTGGTTCACTTCCACGGACGATGTCGCTCGGAACGCTGCAGCGGCGGACGATGCCACTCGATTGGGCGGAGCAGTGGGGGATGGTAGAGGGGTCGGGATGAAGGGTTGGCTGACGCCAAAATCGCCAAGCTCATCGTATCTCTATCGAGCTACAATTCAAGCCTGAACATCAGGAGATTGAACTATGGCTGCCACCGCATTTGTCCGGGCGCGGATCGATGAAACGCTGAAGAACGAAGCTGCCGCAGTGCTGGCGGGCATGGGTCTCACCGTGTCCGACGTGGTGCGTATCGCGCTGACCAAGATCGCAAAGGAAAAGGCACTACCCTTCGAGATGCGCGTACCCAACAAGCTGACGGCGGAAACCCTGACAAAGAGCGATAGCGGTGAGGATGTTCACCATGCCAAGGACGCGGAGGACCTGTTCGGGCAGCTTGGTATCTAATGCGCCAACCGGACTACTCCGGCCAGTTCAAGCGAGACGTGAAACTGGCGCAGAAGCGCGGCAAAGACATGGGCCTATTAAAAACCCTGCTGGCTCTGCTGATTGAGGACAAACCATTGCCGGCCGCATACCTTGACCACCCGCTGAAAGGAGGTTGGCGTGGTTTCCGGGATGCACACATCGAGCCGGACTGGTTACTGATCTACAAAATAGAAGGAAACGTAGTGCGGTTTGAACGAACCGGGCGACACGTGGATTTGTTCGAGGAGTGACACGACAACCCCGACTCAGGTTCAGTAACACAGGGATCGGAGTCACCACCCACTGGTAGATTTCATATCCGCTGTTCAGTACCGGCCGGTATACAAGCCGTGCTCTCGAACCTTTAGCGCGGCACCCTCTCCTTCACCCCATCGCCAATGCGCCCGCTCTCCATGACCAGCGTGACCGAGCGCCCTTTCGCCAATAGACTCGGAAGATGGTTTCCCGAATGCGCCAGCGGAAATCCATAGCGAGCGCCACGTCGGTTCTGGGTCATGCGCTGCAAACCCAGTATTGTGGCCACGAGCATGTCCCCTGGCTGGTAGAACTCGACGAACTTGCCCACCTGAAAAAACAGCACATCCCCCAGGAAACACAGGCGGAAGTGCCGATATTGCCGGGCTACGCCGCGCACCCCAGGCGGCATCTTGTCTCTGCGTCGCAGCGCGCCACTGGCCAGGTCCAGATCAAAATACACGCCGAGAAATGGAAAGTCCTGCCACACGCCCAGACGCAGATGGTAGCTGTCGGCCAGTTTGAAATGCCCCAGGTAGGAAGCCAGCACCGCGTTCAATTCGTCCAACAACGCAACATCGTATTTGTAACGCCGGTAACCAGGCCCGTCGAGCACCAGCGCCTTCTCGAAGTGACGCAATCGTTCGCGCAAATGCCCCACCACGCGCCGCCGTACCAGCAGGTAGTCGCGGCGCACGATGTAGCCCAGGAAATCCACCCCATCGCCCACCGGCCGCAATCGTTCACGAGATGGGTTCAATTCCAGGCGCAGGGACTCCCGCAGGTAATGCTCGATGCGCGCCCGCCATTCCCGCAACTGGGCCGGGTCCGTGGACAGAAGCACGAAATCGTCGCAATAGCGCAGATACCAGCGGCATTTCAAGGTGTGCTTGACGAATTGATCCAGGCCATTGAGGTACACGTTGGCGAAGAACTGGCTGTTCAGGTTGCCGATAGGCAGGCCCATGTCCGGGCCGCAATGGAACAGCGTCTTGTGCTGCGGCAGCCTGGCATACAGGCCGGCATCGCCTTTCATCACGTAATTCTGGGTGCAGTCGTGGAACACCAGCGTGCGGCTCAGCCAGAGCACATCCGGGTCATTCAGCTTCGCCACCAGCAGATCGTACAGCACCTGCTTGTCGATGCTCATGAAGTAATTGCGGATGTCCAGTTGCAAATACCAGGCCGGGCGCGTGCCGTTGGCCGTGGCCTGGCGCAGGAAGGTCTGCAAGCGCATCACCCCGGCGTGCACGCCCTTGGTCTTGCGGCAGGCGTAGGAGTCATGGATGAAGATCGGCTCCCAGACCTTCTCCAACTCGTCCACCAAGACGTGATGCACCACCCGATCGCGAAAGTCGGCGGCAAAAATCTCGCGCAGCTTCGGCCGCTGGGTAAGAAAGCAGACAGAACGGCCAGGGACGTAAGTGTGGGCAGTCAACGCCTCGCACAAAGCCAGAAGATGCTCTTCCTGGTGCAGCTCGAAGCGCAGGGCGTTGACGGTGTTACGCTTGTTGCGCCGGCATTTCAGGTACTGCCGGTGCAGGTTCTCGAAGGAAAACAGCAAGGGGCATCATTCTCCGGCACGCACGGCCAAGGCATAGTTGTTGTTGTTCTTGTTGTTCGCGTTCTGGTTGCCGTTGTTGGTGTTGAAGTTCCACGCGTTGTTTGGATTCGGCGCGTACTCCGACCCGGACCAGTACACGTAGCCTGCGCATTGCCCGTCCACTTTGGCCACCTGCAAACTCAGCAGTGGCGGCCCCACCGGTTGGGGATCCCTTGCGGGTACCCCGCCCTGTATCGTCATGCCTGGAATCAAACCCCAGGCGGGACGGGCGCACAATGATGTTACTC
This sequence comes from uncultured Pseudomonadota bacterium, assembly GCA_903883985.1. Taxonomy (GTDB): domain Bacteria; phylum Pseudomonadota; class Gammaproteobacteria; order Burkholderiales; family Thiobacillaceae; genus PFJX01. The sequence goes on from CAISDD010000159.1 coordinate 2,889, forward strand.
GGCACGCTCGCCGCCCTTGTTGGCGCGGCGATTCAGGCCCCCTCACGATGCGTTCACCGCTTTGTCCACCGCTTTCTCCACACTCCGTAGCCACCCCTCGTTCTGTCTGCAAACCGTGACCACCAGCTCCGCCGCGTGCTGGTAGGCCTGAAAACTCTTGAACGCCTTCACTTCCTTGGCCAGGCGTAGCAACACCAACACCCGCTCCAACTGATCGCGCAGTCGGATCAGTTCCGGCGCGCGATTGCGCGCGGCATTGGCGCGGATCACCTGCTCCACCGCCTCGCGGCTGGCATTGCGCAATTCCGTGCCCAACGTGTACTTGTGGTAGCGAGAAAACCCCGCCACCACCTTCTCGAAATGCACCGCCGCATCCAGTGCGGCTTTGTAGATCGGCAGGTGCTCGTAACGGGCCATCTCGACAAAAAAATCGCGAAAGACGGGCGCTGCCCGTCTTAAAACCGCAAGGGGCTACCGCCCCCTGCACCCCCGAAAGGGCCGAAGCGCCCGAAGTGCCGAATCACCCACGCCGCCGTCTCACCGCCACACCAACCAGCCCCACGCCCGCCAGCAGCATCGCCCAATCATCCGCCTCGGGGACGGCAGCGACATCGCCGGCACGCACGGCCAAGGCATAGAAGTCGTCGTTCCCGTTGTACGCGTACTGGTAGCCGAGGTTGGTGCCGAAGTGCCACGCGTCGTTCGGATACGGCGCGTACTCCGACCCGGACCAGTACACGTAGTTCTGCAGGTTCTGGAAGGGGCCGGAGTTGGTTACACCGTAACCGGACTGGGGATTGCCATTCGCATCGTAGTAAGCCTTGTTGCCCAGGTCGTTGAAGAACAGCTAGGCCATCTCGCTGCCCTTGTTGCCGGCGTAGGTGGTGCCGGGGGCGCTGACGTTGTAGCCATTATCCGTCGTGCCGGTTGTGCTCCAGTTGTAGTTGAACGCGCTGCCGTTGATCGGCGCCGTCGTCGGCAGGCGCCAGTCGCTGTAGCCCAGGTAGTCCGCTGTGTTCATGGCGGCAATCCAGCTCTGGGCCGTGGCCAAGGTCATGGTGCCACCGGCGCCGATGCCCGACACGCCAAAGGTGTTGGTAGCGGCGAGATTGGCATTCGCCAGCCAGGTGATCTTCAGAACGGTGTCGTAATAGGCGTTAGGGGTTGTGCTGCCATTCAAGTCACGCGCTTGCAACGCGGCCTGCGCCGCACCGGATACAAGCAACCCGGAAACAAGGGCAAGGATGAGGTGTTTCTGCTTCATGATGCACTCCTGGTTATCGCGCAGGACTATCCCGCACTCTTGACAGGAGTATTAAGCAATTTTTGTTCCATAACAAAAATAATTTACATTTCTTCATGAATTCAATAGCTTGAAGATTGCCCTGATTTCACCCAGCGCTGTAAGAGGTGAACAGTGTAAAAAAATCCGACACTTTCTCGAGCAATCACCCAGCAGACTCTATCTTCGTGCTTGGCGCCCTTGAAACAGGTTGTGGCCATCTCGGCGCACTCCAACGGTCGTTCTTGACCAGCTACGGTCACCCAGTTCTCCCCTTTCTATCTGCTGTGGGACCACATAGCCAGCCGACAACCGAGGAAGCAGTCATTGGTGAACGGCAGCAATGCGGTGATTGCGACTGACCGGAAAGGCCGAGAAGCGGGAGTTCGCTGTGCGCTTGTGAACGTCGGCTACCGGGTGAACTGCGGCCGTTCATTCCTCTGTTTTGGGGCGACTGGCGAACGACCGAACTGGTCGACATCAGCCCGACACGCG
>CAISDD010000160.1 GCA_903883985.1 uncultured Pseudomonadota bacterium
CATGGCGAGCGCCCGCACCAGTCGCTAGGCCAACAGACGCCGGATGTCGTGTATCAACTCGCGCGGCCATCCATTCGATCTGGCATTCACCGCTTGTGCAGCCTGGCGCCGATCCATGTTGTCGCGCACCTCCCCCATCCCGCCCAGGTAGCCACAGCAACAACGGTTCAACCGCCCGTAACCGGCGGAAAGATCGCAACCTCGTCATTCTCGTGCAGCAGCGCCTCCCCTTCGACCAGCTCCTGATTGACCGCGACCCGGTAGGCGCGGCCCGGAACGAGCTCCACGGCCCAGGGGCCGCCACGCAGTCGCAGCCAATCCAGCAGTTCGGACAGGGTCCGAACAGGCGCCAGCGGCGTCTCCTCTGCCATGGCGAAGGCCTCACGCAGGCGGGCAAAATAACGCATGCGTAATTTCATTTCAGTCTCCTTCGACGGCGCGATTCATGGGCAATAGCGGGGTTTGAGGCGTTGAGGGCCACGTGCCCCACGCGGTAGAATTGCCAAGCTTTCAGAAACTGGAGTCCCATGATGTCCCTATTCAACAAATACAATCTCCCCATCACCTTGGTCGTAGGCCTGCTCGTCTGGTCCTGGTTCAGCCTGTTCTCGGTGATCCTGAGCCCCCTGTTCTGATTCTGTCTCGGCAGGAGGTTACTTGCCACGCAGCCTCGCCAGCAGCGTTTGTGCCTCTGCCCGCTGCGGGAAGGCTGCTTGACTGGCCAGCAACCGATCAAGTTCCTTACTGGCTTCGCTCTTGTTGCCGCTTTGGACCAGGGTCTCGGCCAAGTGCCAGCGCATCTCGCTGCTGTCGGGCTGGTTCTTGAGCGCCTCCAGCAACAAGGGTAGCGCCCGGGCGGTCTGCCCCGCCAGATTGAGCTGCCAGCCATAGGTATCGAGCACCGAGCTGTTTTTCGGCGCCAGCTTGTAGGCCTGCTCCGAGATCGCCAGGGCTTGGGGGTCCTTCAGTTCGCCCAGCGACCAGGCAAGATTGTTGTACGCCACCAGGTCGGCCGGATCGGCGCGGATCAGGATACGGTAGTTGGCGGCGGCTTCCCGCATGCGCCCGCCATTGAGCTGAGCCTGCGCCTGGACATGGCGCACGACCCGATCATCCGGGTGGGCCTTGAGCCACGACTCGAGCAAGCGCTCGCCCTCCCCGCCCTTCCCCGCAGCCACATAGGCCTGGTAGGCCCGCGCCATGACCTGCCCCTGCCCGGCCAGTTGTGCCGCCTTGGCGAAAAGTCTGGCGGAGTCGAGAAAGTTTTTCCCGGCAAACTGGATGTCCGCCTCGGCAAGATAGCCTATCGCCTGTGCTGGGCTGCGCGACTGTAGCGTGCGCGCGATCTTGATGCCGTCTGCGGCATTGCCCGTCTTCGCCAGGATCAGTGCCTTGCTGAGGCTGGCCTCGGAGAAACCAGGCCGCAAGGTCAGTGACTTGTCGAGCGACTTGAGCGCCCCCTGATCATCCTGGGAGAGACTCTGCGCCTGGGCCAGACGGAAGTGGGCATAAGGATTGTTGGGGCTGGCCTGGGCCCACTTGCCATAGGAAACCAGCGCATTGGCCATGTCGTTCTGCAGGAGTTGAGCCGCACCCATCATGTCGAGGAAATCCGGCTTTCCCGTGGCGGTGAGCGCGGCACGCGCTTCGACCAGCGCCTTTCCGGCATCGCGCTTGTTCAGCCAGTAACGGACGATCATCTGGCGCGCGATCGCGTTGGCGGGATCGGCCTTGATGGCCTGGTCAAGCAGCGAGAGGAATTCGGGCTCGTTCTTTTCCAGGCTGGCTAGCCCCGCCAGGGCAGTCAGGGCGTGGCTGTCCTTCGGATTCTTCTTCAACACAGTCTGATAACGCCCGCGAGCCGCCTTGATGTCCTTGTCGGCCAGATCCAGCCGCGCCAGATTGGCCGCCGCCGGAAAATAGCCTGGGTCGAGTTCCATCGCGTGAGCGAAGTGTCCGCGTGCCACTCCGGCATCGTTGCGTGACATGAACACGACGCCGCGCAGATTGCTGGCGAGCGCCAGCTTGGGAGCCTTGCGGTCGAGGTCGTCGATGACCTTCAGTGCGTCATCGTACCGCTTGTCCTTGACGAGCGTCATGACCAGCAGCGCATCGGCCTGGTGAGTCGTGGTGTCCAGTGTGACCAGGCGGCCCAAGGCCTCGATCGTGCCGGGCTCGTCCCCGCTCGCCATGCGGCTGGCCGCCAGTTCCCGGATCAGCCTCTGATCCTTGGGAGCCAGCGCAGAGGCCTGCTCCAATTTCTTGCGTGCGTCGAGATAGTCGCCCTTGCTCAGGGCGATACCACCTTGCAGCGCAAGCAACTGAGCGTCGCCGTTGTCGTTCTTCATGTTGGCGATGATTTTCTGCGCCTGGTCCACTTGCCCCGATTCGAGCATGGCGCTCGCCAGCAGTTTGCGCGCGAGGCCATGATTCGGCGCCACTGCGAGCACGCGATTGAGCGCACTGATGGCGTTCTCGCGTTTTCCCTGGCCCAAGGCGATAGCGCCCACCAGGAAATTGGCGGGTGCGAAATCGGGAGCGCCACGCAACACCTCCTGAAGTCTGCTACTGGCCGCCTCGATATGGTTACGGCGAAACTCGATCAGACCGTCGAGATAGCGCGCCATCAAGTTATTCGGCGCCTGGCCCTGCAGGGTCTTCAACTCGGCCTGCGCCTTGTCCAGGTCAGATTTCGCCAGGTAGAGCTGGGCGATAGCCAGCCGTGCCTGAATATTGCCAGGGTCGGACGCCAGCGCCTGACCGAAGGCGACAATCGCGTCGTCGTCGCGCTTTTGCGCGCGCAAGAGCTCCCCGCGCATGACCAGGATATCCGTGCGTTTTGGCCCCTTGCTCAGTGCCTTTTCCACCAGGGCCAGCGCTTCTTCTGGCCGCCCCTGGGTATAAGCCAGGCCGGCGCGCACGGCCAGCGTATCGGGGTGCTCGGCCACGAGCAAGTCGGCCAGGCGCAAACTCTCGGCCATGCCCTCCTGGTTTCCCAACTGCGATTGCGCCTGGGCCCGCAGGGCCAAAATCGCGGCATTGGCCTCGGCCGGACCGCCCTGCAGGGCTTGGACGTCATCCAGCAACTTCTGTGGCTGGCGCAACATCAGCAGGGTTCTCGCCAGCAGAACGGAGGTTTCCGCTGACTGGCCCTGCTGGCTCAGCGCTTTGCGCAACTCCTTTTCGGCATTCGCGAAGTCGTTGTTGGCGTAATAGATCCGACCGAGCAGGGCGCGAGCCTCGGCGTTGCCAGGCGCCATCTGCAAGGCATTCTTCAGTTCGATGGCCGCACCCTTATGGTTGCCCACCCGCTCCAGGTTGCGCGCGTTGGCCATGCGCATTTCCGGACTGGCGTGCCCACGCAGCACATAATAGGCGCCCCCTCCCGCGCCGGACAAAAGAACCACGACGGCCGCGGACAGCAGCACCTTGTGAGCAGCCAGACGCTGCATGAAGGAAAGCGTCCCCTCGGAATAAGGCTCTGTGTCGTACATATTGGCTCCCTGTGTCGCGACTCGAGGCCCAGCATGGCCGCTACCTGCGAAGCGCGCATCTTACCGCGACACAGGACACCCGGCCCAAATCGCGGCCACAGAGAAGGGCTCGGGACGCCACACGCGGCTCGGCTCCCCTGCGACGCTCATTGCAACTTCTTGAGATAATCTTTGGAAAACACCTTGTCGGGCAGGTCGCGCAACTTCATCAGTTCGTATTCGAGCACGGACTGCTCTCCTGGGCGCAGAGCATCGACCATGACCAGGCGGGTGGGGCGCCGCCTACCCGCCTGGTCACGGAAATTTTCATAGGAACAGGTCTTCATCAAGCGGTTCGAGAGGGAATAGAACTCTGCTTTGCGCGGCCGATAATTGGCCTTGTTGATCCATAGCAAAGCACGGTGGTAGGTCACGCCGCGATCCACGGCCAGCAACTCGAGCACCTGGTAGTCCTCATCGTCAAGGCGTTCGCCACGTAGCAACCTGGGGGTGTAGTCGCCCGCGAAATTGGTGCGCGCCAAGTCGCCGTTGGCCACCTGGCCTGTCAGTCTCTGCGCCAACCCCAAGCGTATAGGCTGCGACACGTTGGGCATGAAGACCCAAAGATCGCGTCCCTTCATGAGTATGATCTGACCCCGCTCCGAGGCAGGTTCCAGTATCATTACCACCGTATTTTCATTGCCTTTGGAAAGGACACGGTATTTTCGCGTTTCCCTTTCCTCGCCAGGACGGATACTGGCGATGTTGACATCCACCTGGAAGCCTTCTCTCGGAAATCGAATCTCGTCCGAGCGCTCCAGCAGACTGCGCGCCAGAGCATCCTCGGACTGGGGATACTCCGCCAGGGCCAGGGAGGAACACAGTGCAAGGCACAGAAATATTGGACATAACCGCGTAAAAAGAACAGACATGTCAGTGACCCTTCAATGACGCAAATCTGTACGGAATCTTTGCCATGAGCCTGGTCCGCATCGAGAGAGTATCCAAGGAGTACCAACTTGGGGAACAAAGAGTCGTGGCGCTTAACGATATCACACTCTCCATCGAGGAAGGCGTGTTCCTGGCCATTGCCGGCCCCTCCGGCAGCGGCAAGACGACCCTGCTGAACATCATCGGGTGCATCGACTCCCCCAGCCAGGGCAAGGTTTTCATCGACGGGAGGGAAGTCTCCGGCCTTTCCTCCAACGAACTGGCGGACCTGCGCGCCCGCGGCACGGGCTTCATCTTTCAGACCTTCAACCTCTTCCCCGTCCTCACGACCGCCGAAAATGTCGAATATCCTCTGCTGCAACTGCCAGAGATCGGCAAGGCGGAGCGCCGCAAACGGGTAGATCGCTACCTGTCTGTCGTGGGCCTGGAAAAATTCGCCCACCATACCCCCAACCAGTTGAGCGGCGGACAGCGCCAACGGGTGGCCATCGCACGAGCCCTGGCCATCCACCCGCGTATCGTGCTGGCGGACGAACCCACCGCCAACCTGGACAGCAAGACGGGCAAAAACATCCTGAGCTTGATGAAGCAGATCAATCGGGATCTTGGCACCACTTTCATCTTCTCCACCCACGACCGCCACGTCATGTCCATGGCCGACCGCCTCGTGCGGATCGAAGACGGGCAACTGGCCATGCTGGCCATGAAGGTGGACGATCGCTGGCAAGCTGCACGGGCCAAGAGACACGAATCCGAACACCGGGAGAACACGCCATGAATTTTCGCCCCTACTGCGCACTGGTCGCGCTGATATGGCACCCCCCCCTGTGGGCTGCCGATCCTGACATTCCTCCAGTGGACGCTCGCATAACACTTACGCAAGCGGCGACCGTGGATGCGCCGAATACGCCGGAAGCCGGCGCGACACTGCCAGCGTCGAAGGACGAGTTGTTCGGCGCCGATCCAGCCCCTAAGGAGGCCGGTGGGGAAATCGGCGTAGCGCCTCAGCCACAACAGCTCGATGTGGGCAACACCGCCACGACAGTGAACAAGCTGCATGGCTATGCCCGTGGTGAACTGGCGAAAACCTATGCCAGCCCCGCGCATCTATCGAAGGCGCGGGGCACGCTGGAACTGGGTTCGCAAGGCGACTTCGGTCAGGGGGTACGCTGGAGGTTGGGGGGCCGAATCGACTACGACGCCGTCTATGGCCTGAATGATTTTTACCAGCCGTCCGCTCGCGACCGGGCCGATTTCCAGTTGCGGGAAACCTATCTAGACTGGTCCGCGGGCGGTCTCGACTGGCGACTTGGGCGGCAACAGATCGTCTGGGGGGAGATGGTGGGGATGTTCATAGCCGACGTGGTATCGGCCAAGGATCTGCGCGAATTCATCCTGCCCGACTTCGAGACACTGCGCATCCCGCAATGGGCCGCCCGCGGCGAATACTTCGACGCCGACTTCCACGCGGAGATGATCTGGATCCCCCTGCCCGGCTATGACCGCGTCGGCAAGCCAACGGATTTCACGAGCACGGGATCGGGCACCGACTTCTACCCCTATCCGCCGGCGCCAACACCGCGCATCCTGGACGAAGTCAAGCCTGGCAACCGTCCGGATCATGGGAATTTCGGAGTGAGGCTGAACCGGCTCACACGGGGCTGGGATCTGTCCGGGTTCTTCTATACCAGCATGAACCCCGCAGCGACCCTGTACCGTTCGGTGCCACTCGCGCCATACACTTATACGCCACACCACGACCGCATCTGGCAGACGGGCGGCACCTTGGGCAAGGACTTCGGCGACGCGGTTCTGAAGGCCGAGGCCGTCTACACCAGGGGGCGGCGTTTCAGCCTGATCGCCGATCCGGCGGATGCGGACGGCGTGGTCGAACAGGACACCCTGGACTGGGCCGTAGGCCTGGACTTTAGCCTGGGCGGCGACACCGGCTTGAATGGCCAGTTCTTCCAGCGATATTTCTACGACCACAACCCGGGTATCGTCCCACAGCAGACGGAAAATGGCGTCTCGCTGCGCTTAAGTCACACCTTTCCCGGAAACTGGAAGGCGGAGACCCTGCTCGTGCGCAGCCTGAACCGCCGCGACTGGATGCTGCGCCCCAAGGCCAGTTGGGAATTTCGGACCAACTGGAAATGGAGCCTGGGTCTCGACGCATTCAGCGGCCCGGCCACAGGATTATTCGGCCAGTACGACGCCCAGGATCGCGTCTACAGCGAAATCCGCCACGACTTCTGAGCCTGTTTCCCTCACGCTACACGCCTGAAGCAGCGGCGGGCCAAAGGCCCATTCCATCCCAGCCTGGGGCAACGCCCCAGGACAGGAGGCCAACCCAGGGCTGAAAGCCCGCGCCATCGTTCAGCGCCGTGCCGCAATCGCTTTCTCGAAATGGCTAAAGACCCAATTCCAGAAAAGAGGGCCAAGCGCATTCCGGAATTTACCGCCTAAATCCCGGTCTGGATCAGGAAATCTGTACTTAAGTAATGTCGCGTAACTTGCCTTCATTAAGCTGCCGGCGCAGGCCCTCATCCCCGGCCCTTCCACCGGAGGGGGAAGGGGGTGGAACCCTCTCCCTTCGGGAGAGGGCGGAGTGAGGGAGCCCGGTGGTAAGCCAAATTGGTTTCGACAAGTTACTTAGTCCAATGTCCTTTTCAGAGTGCGTTCGTTCTCCTGGCAAGTCTGACGGAATTCCGGGCTGATGCGAGTATCCCTTGCACACAGATGCCAATAGGTCACTGCCGCCCGGGCGGCTTCTCGCCACGCCGACTCTTCCCGTGGTAATGGCAGAGCCGGCACGTATTCACGCGCAGGGACTTCGCCGCCACGCAGAGGCGCATATCCCATGGGCAACATGTCGTAGACGGGCGCTAGCTTCAGGCCTGGAAGTAGGCTCAGGTTGCCCTCATGCATGTCTGTATTGGCAATCAGCCGGCCAAACCACCATATGTGGGCGGATTTCGTCACGTCAGACCGCTCCAGCCATCCGTTTTGCTCCATTGCCACGGCCAATGCAGGCCAGGGAACCCCCGCTTTCCCAAGCAAGGCCCCATTCAGGCTGGCCAGAGTGCATACGGGCAAGCGTCCCAGCGCACCCTGTCTGTCGAATCGGACCACTTCGAGAAATGTGCGGCCTCCATGTCGCCTGATGGAACTGCGGGCTGCGGCGATGCCCAACTCAGCGGACAACGTCTCCAGAGCGACGTGCTCACAGACCAGGAGGTCCGCCCACCTCCTGACTGCAGGAGAGTCCTCGGCGCCCGAGAATTTGACAATGACCGCAGTGGGTTCGCCCGCCAATTCAACTAGCGTGGTGAACTTGGGAAATTCCCCCGCGGCAGAGGAACCCGCCATGCCTTGGTTCAACGCCTGTACCGCCAGAGCCGGATAGGTTTCTGCGAGCCTGGCCGGATGGATTAAGCCTTGCTCCCAGTGACGCCTTGCATCCAGGTGTCGCTCATAGGCCAGGTCACCGAGTATCAGGTCGCCGCTTTGGTCATGGCCGCGGGCGGACAACACTTGCACTACGTCATCGTCGGTCCAGTCATTCAGGCTTTCCGGCACTTCCAGGTCGCGCCCGTACTGATGAGCGAAATTTCGCCCCAAAAAGCCTTGTGGTCGGATATCGAGAATCGGGTAAGGAAGTCCCTCGAACCAGCCATCCTGCATGGGACCCTTGTCGAGCGGCCAAGGAAAGGGCTCGGCGAAGGCCACCGCGCTACCCCCAGGGTAGAGCAGGTCCAGTGTCCCGACCGAATGGCCGCTTCCCTGCCCATCTATTCTGTACAAAGGTAGTCCGTCCTTGCTGCCACGCAACAACCGCCGCAGAGCATACCGTGAGTGATGCGTGCCACCCCGGCGGATGACCTCGCCAGGCATCTGCGAGACCAAACGCATCAGTGTGGACCGGTTGATGTCATTCAAGGCATGGCACAACTCAGCACTGGTGGCGCGAGGGTGGCGGACCAGATACACCCGGAGGTCGTTGGAACTGACTTTCATAACCGAACAATGACATGACGCAACATATATTGCAACGAATACATGCGTACAACATGTTAATAATCAGCATGTTGTCATATTATTCAGAACAAATTACGCAACAATTATGGTCATAAACATTGGTTGCAGCGCTGCACATAACTGCATAAGTAAGCTGTCGAAACCAATTTGGCTTACCACCGGCCTCCCTCACCCTGCCCTCTCCCGAAGGGAGAGGGTTCCACCCCCTTCCCCCTCCGGGGGAAGGGCCGGGGACGAGGGCCTGCGCCGGCAGCTTAATGAAGGCAAGTTACGACTGGATCAATCAAGAAGACTAAAGTTGTTCATTCGTGACGCCTAAAGCTTGCGCCGCACGCCGAAGAGCCCCGCGAAACCAAGGCCGAGGAGGGCAAGCGAGTCTGGCTCCGTGATTGCTCGGCTGAACACCACCACGTCCTGCGTAGCCCCACCCGGCGTGCCGTCATTCAGGAAACTGAGTTGGTAGTTGCCCGTGATCGCCGCCGTATTCAAATGGGTCAGCCACCCATTCGCCTCAACGATGGCCGCGGCTGCCGTATTGCTGCCGACGTTGAATCCGGGGTCGGTCGAGTTGATCTGATAGGTGCCGGAACTGCCCGGGGTACCGTAAGCGATCTCCCAAACAGCCAGTTGAAACGCCGCGGAATCGGTCAAGCTGCTGAGCGACCCATAGACCTCATCGGCCAACAAGATCAACTGGTTCACCCGGTTCGTGCCCGTGTCGGGCCCCGGACGCAGGGAGGTCAGCATGGCGGCGAGGTCGCCCGGCGTACCCACCGTGTAGCTGTAGGAATTCACCATCCAGTGGTAGATATCGACGCACCACGCGTTGAACTGCCCCGCGCTGGAGAAGCCATAGGAGGTATTGCTCGACGATAAGGAGTCGCCGCCGATGTAGACGTTGGCAGCCGTAGTCGGCGAATTGGGGTTGGGCGCCAGGTAGCCGGTGTCGTAGCCTACGGCACCCTGGCCGAAGTCGGCTGCACCTGTGTAAGAAATCTGTATGGTCGCCGCCAGGGCCGCGGGACTCGCCATCGCCGCGCCGACGCAAGCTGCCGCTGCCAGAAGTTGCTTGTAGTACATACCCCACCTCAACACAGATATATTCTTAAATAAAGCATGAACCATGCCACAACGGATGTATACCTGGAATTGGTGTGAAACACGCCAGGCAGGAACGGCCCTTTGGCCGCAAACGACCGCCGCATCCAGTGCGAGGCGATGGTTTCATCCTCCGAGGTGGCGCCGGCCACCCAGATCGTTAGAACCGGTAAAAAGTGGGGAGCGCCTTGCGCCTTATTTCCGTCACTCTGGTCGAGTTTTCGACAGAACCTGCCGATTTGAGCGGCAGGGGCACGGCGTCAGACGGGCTCAGACTTCCTTTTTCGCCGTACCGGGGTGTCGGGCACGCCCTGCTGCAAGGATTTTTTGGCAACAGCGGGTTTGGCCGCTTGGCGTTTCGGGGGCGGGGCGGGAGTCTTGGCTTCCAGGGGCGGTGGAGTCGCCGCTTCCTTCGCCTTTGCGGAAATCACCCTGGCAGCCGTCCTGGCTGGCGTACAGTTGGCTGGAGCCGGCGGCTCGATTGGCGTCTGCGCGGGGGGCTTCTGGAGCGTTCCGGTTTTCTTCTTCGCGACGGGTGGCGCTTCGGCTTTGGCCATCTCGATGCCGAAGACATCGGAAAGCAGCGCGTCGTCGAGCACCCGGCCCTTGGGCAGCACGTTCTTCTTGACGGGCAGCACCGCCGCCTGCGTCACCAGGTCATGGGCATCCACCTGGCGCAGCGTGAAGAGCAGGTCGGGCTGCGCATCCAGACGCGCGCCCACGCCATACAGCACGGCGGCGACGTGCTTGCACATCGTCGCCCAATCCGGACAGGAGCACTTGAGTTGAATGGCTTGCGGCGCGGGAAACAAACCCGTCGCAGGCATACAGACGCGCTCCATCACGGCCTTTGATAGCCGGCCCTGCAAGAGTTCCACCAGCGAGGCGATGGAGCCGGTGCATTCCTTCACCAACGCCCTCCAGTGCGCATCCGGCACGGCGGCAATGCCGATTTCGACTGTGTAGAGATCGGATCCCATCACCTGCGCCTTCACCTTGCCCGGCTCAATTTTGAGATCGATGACCGAGCCGTTGCGTACGTAGGTGCGTCCGCGCGGCAGGCGGTTCTCGTAGTCGCTGTAGGCCTCCAGATTGTCGCACCACGCGCGGCCCCAGAAGGTCTGGGCGATGGTTCGGCCTTCGATCACGACCGGGGCCATGCTCTGCCCGGTTTTCGCCGCCTTGGCGACCGTCTTTTCGGCCAGTGCCCGACGTTTGGCGACAGGCACGTAAGGTTTCCAGTTACCGTAACTCATGCGTTCATTCCCCGATGGAGTGAATATCGAGCTTGACCAGATCGAGCAATTCCGCGTCGCTCATCTCGGTCAGATTGATTTCCGCGCCTCCTTCGAGCACGTCCTTCACCAGTTGCTGCTTGGAGCGTATCAGGCCATCGATGCGTTCCTCGATGGTGCCACGGCAGACGAACTTGTGCGCCAGCACGTTGCGGTGCTGGCCGATGCGCCAGGCGCGGTCAGTCGCCTGGTTTTCCACGGCAGGATTCCACCAGCGGTCGAAGTGAATCACATGGGAAGCCGCGGTCAGGTTCAGCCCGGTTCCTCCCGCCTTGAGCGAGAGCACGAAGAAGGGCGTCTGCTCGTCCTCCTGGAAACGTTTGACCAGTTCGCGACGTTTGCCCACCGGCGTGCCGCCATGCAGCACCAGCCCTTCGCGCCCGAAGAGGTTCCCCAGGAAAGCTGCCAGGGGCGCGGTGGTCTCGCGAAACTGGGTAAAGACCAGCAGTTTTTCCTGCCGGGCGGCGATGGTTTCCGCGATTTCCGCCAGCCGCGTGAACTTGCCGCTGTCTTGCGGCTTCCAGGCGCCATCGCCTAGCCAGTGCGAAGGATGGTTGCAAATCTGCTTGAAACGCATCAGGTAGGCCAGAACCAGCCCACGGCGCGCTATGCCCTCCGCCGACTCCAGGGAGGCGGCCAGTTCCTTGACCGCGCATTGATAGAGCACAGCCTGAGCGGGGTTGAGCGCGCACCAGGCCGTCATTTCCGTCTTGTCCGGCAGATCGTCGATGATGCGTTTGTCGCTCTTCAATCGGCGCAGGATGTAGGGATTGACGAGCGCGCGCAGCGGGCCGTAATGCGCCAGGTTCTTGGTGTATCCAGCAAACACTTTCTGCGATCCCAACAGACCCGGATGGGTGAAATCGAACAGCGACCAGAGATCGGAGAGGCGGTTTTCCACCGGGGTGCCGGTGAGTGCAATGCGTGCGTCGGCCGTGAGCCTCTTGACCGCCTTCGTCTGCTTGGCCGCCGGGTTCTTGAGGGCCTGCGCCTCGTCGGCCACCACCAGGCGCCAACGCATCTCCATCAGCTTAGGCAGGCGTATCAGTGTGCCATAGCTGGTGATGACCAGATCCACGTCCACCAGCCGTTCGACATCCAGCGCGCGCAATTCTTCCTGCGGCATCGCCGACGGGTGCGCGATGAGGCAGCGCAGGGTTGGGGTAAAGCGTTCGGCTTCCTGTTGCCAGTTGGCCAGCAGCGAGGCGGGGGCTACGAGCAGACTAGGCCGTCCTCGTTCGAGTGTGAGCAGCAAGGCGAGCACCTGAATCGTCTTGCCCAGGCCCATGTCGTCGGCGAGGCACGCGCCCAGCCCCATCCGGGTGAGCAGGTGCAACCAGCGCACCCCCGCCTGCTGGTAGGGACGCAAAGTGGCTTTCAATTCCGGGCCGGGCGTGACGGCGGCCAAGCCCTCGGGGGAGCGCAAACCCCGGAGCAGGTCGGTCAGCCAGTCCCCGGCGACCACTTCCAGCCAGTCCGGATCGGAGGGGGCTGCGGGCGCGTCCGATGCGCCCGCCAGCAGTCGCATGGCCTGGCCGAAGGGCAGCCCGTCCGCCGCCGCGTCTTCGATGCCCTGAAAGCGGGCAATGAGATGGGCCAGCCGATCCCGATCCACCTCGACCCACTGACCGCGTATCCATTGCAGGCCCTCCTTGCTTGCGAGCAGGGCCGCAATTTCCTCGGAGGTCAGTGGTTTGCCGTCCAGCGTGACGTCCATGTGAAAGTCGAGCAGGGCATCCATGCCGAGCAGCGAGGGGGGCTTCGTGCCGACGCTGGCGGACACCCTGGGGCGAACGGGGCGATCTGCGGCCCAGGTCCGGGGCATGCGCACGACGATGCCGGCCGCGTCCAGCTTGGGCACATCCTTCAGGAAACGAAGGGCATCGCTCGCCTGCCAGCGCAGGGGGTGGTAAATCTCACCCTCACCGATCATCTCGGCCAGCCATACGCAAGTTTCCGCCGCCTTTTGCACCGGCATGAGCAGTGACAGAAGCTGTGCCTTCTTCCTGCCGCCGGAGAACTCCGCCAGGGCTTGGGAGAGCGGCAGATGCTGGGCCGTGCCTGTGGCCGACAGACCGGACGTGTAGGTGGCGAGGAAGGCAAAGGGGCAGTCCGGGTCCTTGCGATTTTCCGCTAGGTTGAAATGCACGCGCCCGACCAGATTCCAGGCCGGATGTTTCGCCTTGAGAAAATCCTGGAGCGACAGCTTCGAGGCCGTCAACTCTGCCTTCACGGCAGATTCGATCTCTTTCCAGAGGGCGGCGAGCACCTCCGGTGTCAGGTATTCCGCACCCGCCATTGGCGGCGCATCGAGGCACAGGGTTTCATGGGTCAGCGTATCGGGCGTGGCCACCGCGATTTCGCCGCTCGAAGGCGTGGCGCTTTGTGTCGCAGTGAGCGCCGTCACGTAAAGCGCCGCAAAGTCGCGCCAGTAAGCCCAGAGGGCCGGCAGCGCGGTAGTGACTTCCGCTGCACCCAGGTGCAGCAGGCCGTGTCCGGCACCAAGAGCGAAGGCCGCCTCCAGACGCCCGGCGAGCGCATCCGGAAGCGACAGGGCATCCGGTGCCGCAGCCAAGCGAAGATGCCCCCTGGGTGTGAGATGCGCAGCCCAGGTCATGAGACCCCTCCTCTGTTAAATACGCCGCGCATCCAGCCATTTCAGCAGGACTGCGAGCAAGCACTCATAATCTACGGGCCTGCCAATAAAGTCATTCATCCCGGCTTCGCGGCAGCGTCGCTCATCCTCCGCGTACACATTGGCGGTCAAGGCGATGATGACAACGTCTGCGCTGGTGGCTTGCGCCGTGCCGGAGAATTTGCGAATTTGGCGCGTCGCTTCCAGACCATCCATGTCGGGCATTTGGATATCCATCAGAATCGCATCATATGGCTTGAGCATCGCCATCTTCACGGCCTCGGAACCGGTCGATGCGACATGGACCACAAGCCCGGTTTCCTCGATCAGACTCTGGGCGATTTCCTGGTTCAGTAGGTCGTCCTCTGCGACCAGGATCATGGCGCCAGCGTGGCGGGCTTTCAGTTGGGCGCCTGCGGTATGCGTGCTGTCCACTCGCCCTGGCGGGGTGACAGGGCTGACCTTGCCCAAGCGCGCGGTAAACGAGAAGATACTGCCGAGGCCGATTTGGCTCTCGACGTCCATTTCGCCGCCCATCAACTTGACCAATCGCTTACTGATCGACAAACCCAGCCCGGTGCCGCCATATTTCCGGGTGCGGCTACCCTCGGCTTGTTCGAAGGCATTAAATATTCGCTTCTTATCCTCAGCCTCGATGCCAATACCGGTGTCGCAAACCTCGAAGCGTAGCAATATCCCGGAGGACTGATCCTCGACCAGTGCCGCACGCAGGATGATCGAGCCCTGTGCCGTGAACTTGACCGCATTGGCTGCCAGATTGAGCAGAACCTGGCCCAGGCGCAGCGGATCGCCAATCAGCGTCAGCGCCGAGAGGGCGGGCGCGATCTCGACCCTCCATTCAAGTTTCTTACTGGCTGCCTGTTCGTGGGTCAGCGTGGTCACGTTGTCCATCACGCTATCCAGGCTGAACTCGACCTGTTCCAGGGTAAGCTTGTTGGCCTCGATCCGGACGATATCGAGGATGTCGCTGATGAGGGCGAGCAGACGTTGAGATGCCAGGCTAACCTTGTTCAGTTGATCTATCTGTATGGGGTCGGTGGCACGACGCCTGGCCAGTTCGGTCATTCCCATGATGCCATTCAAGGGGGTCCGTAACTCATGGCTCATGGTGCTGAGGAAGACGCTCTTCGCTCGGGTGGCTGCCTCACTGACTTCCTTGGTGATGGAAAGGTCGGCCATACGCGCTTCGACCATGCGCTCCAGATGACCACGGTAAAGTTGGAGCTCCACCTCCCGTTGCTTGCGTTCGGTGATGTCTCGGGCAATGCCCAAAACACCGATCAGGCATCCTTGCTCGTCGCGCACGGGCGCTTTAGTGACCTCCAGCAAGGCCTGATGGCCGTCTCTGACATAGGTGACCCACTCCTCGCTGACGATTGGGCCCACGGACTCCAATGCATGGCGGTCACTCTGGAGGAATCGCTCGGCCAGCTCTATCGGCACGAGTTCATAATCGTTCTTGCCGACGATCTCGGCCGCGTCAGCGCCAAAATATCGTTCCACTCTGGCGTTAAGTACCAGGTAGAGGCCCTCTGGGTTCTTCATCCATACCATATCCGGCAGATTGTCGAGTAACGTTCGCAATTGGGCCCGTTGGCATGATAGGAGGGCCTCCTTTTCGCGCAGCTCCTCGATTTCGATCAATACACCCAGTTGCACCGCCGAAGCCAACTCCTCTGACGTCCAGGGCGGGCATTGCCCACGAATTTCTTGCAGGAACTGCTCAAATGATTTGCGTGGCGACAAGCGTCCGTTGGCATCGGCAATGTGCGCTTCACCAGGGTCGCCGCCCCAGCGTATCGACAGACACCGCTCCTCGCGAAACCAGATCATGGTATCGGCCGGTCTGGTGGGAACCGAGACGAACAGTGCCCCGGCAATCCCGTCGTTGGCCTCCTCCAAGCCGAGATCGCGGCTCAGGGCATCCGTGCTGAATAGGGTGGCCACGTCTGCGAGCTCCACTCGACGCGTCTGCAGCTCCCGAATTCGCTCGATATCCGGAGTTCTACCCGTGGTGTGGATGGCGCCATCGAGCAACAGGGCAAACCCATCTGCAGCGACGACGCCAAGCAGTTCTGCCGTGTCGCCACTGCGCAGGAGGTCCTTGAAATCCATTTCCCGTATTGTTTCGATCAGGTTTTTTCGGCGCTTGCTCAAGTCATGCTTGCGCTTGTGCCTCTCCTTGGCCAGCGTGACTTCGAGCAGGGTGGAGAGGTCTTCAAACAACCACCCAAGTAAATCGCGGTCGGCCGGGCCGAAATACTTCGGCTCGCTCTTCTGCTGACAGGACACCAGCCCCCAAAGGCGTCCTGAGACGATGAGGGGCCCCACCAGCGTGGCCCGAACACCCATGTTCCTGAGGTACTCGACATGCAACGGCGAGACGCTGCGCAGGATCGACGGCCCGAGGTCCAAGGCTCGAATGTCCCCGTGGGCGACCAGTGCCGAGGGGGTATACAGCGCATCGGGAATCTGGCGTACCCGGCTTTTCAGGAACCACTCGCGAACCTGCCTGGGGATGTCGCTGGCTGGGAAGTGCAGGCCCAGATACGGCTCTACACCATCGATACACGCCTCGGCCATGACCTCGCCATTCCATGCGTGGTCGAAGCGATACATCATCACCCGGTCGAAACCCGTCAGCTGGCGGATCAACACAACGGCTTGGGTTGCGATGGCCGCAGCGTCGCTCAATCGCCTCAGGGCGGCTATGGCCCGGCGACATTGGTACTGCACCCCAAGCACGGCGGCGCTTGATTCGGCGTCCTCGATGTCGACCAACACCTGGCCGGTCGCATTGATATTGGCTCTTGCACTCCACAACCGGCCGTTCAGCGAGCAAGACACCAGCGGTTGCAGGCCCTCACTTTGGCCGGACAGCAGTGCCTCTCCCGCAGAGACACCGAGCAGGGTAGCCAGTGGCTGGCCCAGCAGGGTTTCGGCGGCCACGCCAAGCAAGTCGGCGCAGGATACGCTGGCCGCCTCGATCACAGCGGTCTCGGCATGGACCACGAGCAGCGCACCGTGGGGGAGTATGGAGCCCGTGAACCGTATCTGCTCCGACTCACAATTGTCTATCTTGTCGATGGCTGGCATGTGTTCTTAACCGGGTTGCAAGGTCAATTGGTGGTAAACGAAGGCTCGCAGCAGCAAATCCGTCTCGGCGGGAACCTCGAAGAACAGGACACCACAGCGATAGCCTGCCTTCTCGTCACCCGAAGACCACGCAATGGACGCGAAGACCGAAATTAGCTGCGTATGCGTCTCCAGGATGATGGGTATGCGAGCGGTGAGGAGTTCCCCGACTTCGCCCAGCGACACTGCCGAGACGACCATGGCGCCGGTGAGACTGATATCCAGGAGCATAGCCTCGTAGACCGTAGTATCGACCCGCGTGACGTCCACGGGCAGCATCACCTGAATACGTGGACTATTCCGAGCTTGCCTGACCACGACCGATTCGGGATAGAGGAAGTGGATGTGCGGGTAGGGGGTGGTGCTGACGAAAATGGGATGGCAATGGATGGCGAAGGCATGCGTGTTGACCAGACCCCGCAGGATAAACATGTCGGTGGGCTTGATCCACAAGTCCTCCTGTCCCCTTGGCAGCGTCGTGATCAAGCTCTTGCTCGGCAGCGTCCCGATGTACAGGACTGGAAGATGTGACTTGGCGTTGGCAGGTTGCAAATGGACGGGGTGACCCGGCATCAGGTTCAGATCCGCGAAAACCCACACCGAGGAGGGCGCGCCAAAGATTCTGGCTGTGCTTGGTGTGTTTGGTGCGTATTGAATATCCCCTCCCATATAAAAATAGCCAGGCCGGCGCCGTTTTACGCGAGCATCCCTCCGTCCCGGGTGCGCCGAAGAGACTCGGCCAACTGAGGGTCGCGTCGGTTGCCTCCTTCCGATGAGCAAACAAGCTGTGGCGACCCGTCCCGGGCCGAACGCGACGGGAGCACCACAGGATGTCCCGTTCGTGGTGGTGTTTCAAGCGTACCCCACCCAGAAAGCAAAATACTTTGCCGATATTTGCATATTTGCCAATTCACGACTCGGGGCAAGCCTCTGCGTTGCGCTTCGCGGGACAGCGAGTATCGGCGCGATTCAACGGTGGCTATCGCGGGCAAGCCCGCTCCTAAGTGATGCTGCGAAACAGATTTGGTTTGCCACCGGGCCCCTCACCCTGCTCTCTCCCGAAGGGAGTGGGTTCCACCCCCTTCCTCCTCCGGGGGAAGGGCCGGGGATGAGGGCCTGCGCCGGCAGCTTAATGAAGGCAAGTTACGCGACTTTACTTACGACACGGCCAACAGCCAGCGTAGTAAGCCTGACTCGGCATTTGGCAAAGTTGCCCCTTTCTCGATGATGAAGTTATCCTTGCCACCCTGGAATAGGTGGCAATCCAGTCCAACCACCCATCCTGATGGCGGCATGGTGCGGCTGGTGGACCAGCCCTTGCTTGTGGCCCGCCACTTGAACCTTGAAACCTCACGCTGGAGTTCCATGTCACGCAAGGCCAAAGCCAACCCGAAAATACCGCCCTCACCCCATGACATGGACAGCGCCGCGTTGGCCGCGCTGGCCGAGGCGGAATTGGCGCTGTCTCGCCACAAAGAAGCGATCGATATCTACAAGGAACTGCTCAAGCGTGAGCGACGGCCCCTCTGGGTCGATGGCTTGGCCGCGTGTTACGCCGGTCGCGCCCAGAGTCTGGCCGCCAAGGGCATGATCAAGGAAGCGTTGGTGTTGTGGCGTAACCGCCAACATATTTGCGGCAAACCGCTGGTCGAGGGGCCTTTCCTGACCTGGCTCCTGCAGGCGGGGGAGCAGGACGAGGCGGTGCGACTACTGGCCGATACCTCTCTGCCCGAAGCAGCGCGCGCCGAACTGGAGACTCGCTTCGCCGCCATACTGCTGGCCTGGCCGCAGGACAAGCCACTCCCCGATCTGCCCGCCGATAGCGCACTGCTGCGCCACCTACCGGCCGCTCTGGCAGCGTTGGTGGCGTACAGCCAGGGGGATATGGCCGCTCTCGGCGAACACCTCCAGGCGATCCCGTTTCGTTCGCCGTACCGCGATTTGAAACCGCAGCTCAAGGCACTGGCGCTGCTGACAACGGATCCCACTGCGGCGGCGGCAACCGAGGTGATTGCCCGCCTGCCGACCGACGGCCCCTTCGAGCGGTTAACCGTGGCATTGCGCTGCGCGGCCTTGCCCGCTGGCCTCTGGCTAAGGGCATTACACGATCTCGACGAGGACAGCCGTCAACTGGTGCTGGACATCAAAGGCTGTCCAGACCCCCTGCGCCCGCTGCTTCTGGGACTTGCAAAATTAGGCGCCCCCCCCAATCCCGGGCAGTTTTTCGATCTGCTCGCAAGCCACCGACGCGCCCTGCCAGAGGGTAAAGCGGAGAATTTCTGCCGGCAATTACTGCCCCATGCGGCGAATCGACTGAAGTCCCATGCCGACACCTTCGGCGCCCTGCCCGAAGTGGAACGATTTCACCTTGCCGCCTTGGCGGCCGAGGCGCGCGGCGAGCACGGCCTGGCCGTGCCCCACTGGAAGCGCATGGCTGAACTGCTGGGAGTCGATGCCAACAGGAAGCGGCACGCTGCGCTGATCTGGCGGCGACTGTCGGGGATGGATATCGCGGCCCTGGGGGATGCCGGTGCACTGGACCCGGACGCTATCGTCTACCTGGAGCGCAGTGTCGATCTCGATCCCGATCAACGCGACACCCAGTTACGGCTGATCGGCGAGCTCCGCCACGCGGGTGCGCTCACTCAGGCGCGCGCCCGCCTTGACCATGCCTTGCCGCGTTTTCCCAAGGATGCCGAGCTATTGTTCGAAGCCGTACAGGTGGCGCTCACCGGCAAAGCCTTCAAGAAAGCAGTGGGGCTGGCTAAACAGGTGCTGGAGCTAGACCCCATCAATCCTAGTGTGCGGCGCTTGATCGGCCACGCTCATTTCTCCCACGCCCGCAAGCAGATCAAGGCGAAAAACCACGCATCGGCGCGCAAGGAGCTGGAAGCGGCGGCGGAATGGCTGCGCGGTTCGGAAGATGGCGCGACGCTGAACTTGCTGCGCGCCCTCGCCAGTGACGACCGGGTGAGTTCCGGCATCGCGATTCGTAACGCGGCAGCCGACCTGGGTGGTGGCTTGCTGGGTGGCTTCCATCTGGCCCTGGAAGCGGGCCGGATGGCACTGAATGTGGCCGACCTGCTGGAGCGAGGGAAGGTCAATCTGGCCGCCACGCCCGCCCCCGCGAAGGTGGTCGACCTGATCCGAATGATCGAAGCCGTGCGCGATACCGACACCACCTTACACGACAAGACCGTGCGCTTCGCCTTGCATCCTTTTCGCCCGTCACTTAAGCGGGCGGCGAGCGGCCAATACGCCGAAGCGGAGCTGCGCCTGATTTGCGAAGCCTGGCTGCGCCTCGAGGAATATGAACTGCTCCGCCTCTATGCCGATGCCGCGCTGAAACATTGGCCGGGACAACCCCTCTTCGTCTATTTCAAGGCCATGTCTCAATACGCCGACCAGCCGTACAACATGCCCGAGCATATACGATACAACCTCGAACGCGCTGCCGAGGCAGCCCACGCTCAGGCTGATCGGCGCACGCTCCAGCGCATCCAGGATCTGGTTTATCCGATCGAGCCGGATAGAGGCTTTCCGGAGGATGAGAACGACTTCTTCGATATGCCGGGGCATGACGATCCGAGTGAGATGTTCGAGATGCTGCTGCACGTGGGTGGCGAGGAGATGCTGTTCAGCATTGCGCGCCAGGCGATGGGTAAGAAGTCGTTCGATCTCCTGCGCAAGAATATGGGTGGCAACGACCAAGAGTTCGCTCGCTCCCTGGTCGAATTGATGACGCAACAGGCGCGACTTGGCGTCGCGCCGGCTCCACGCAAATCCCAGGTTAAACCGAGGAGCCCGTTCGATGACTGATCCTTACCGCCTACTTGGCGTGCCCGCCACGGCCAACGACGAAACCATACGCCTTGCCTATCTGGTGGCACTGCGCACTAGCCCGCCCGAGCGCGACCGGCAACGTTTCGAGCAGATACGCGCCGCCTATGAAGCCATATCCAGCGCCCAGGCGCGCCGATTCCATGCTCTGTTCGACGTCACGGCCCCGACGCCGGAAGACGTGCTGGAGTCGATCAGCGCTACATTCCAGCCGCGCCGTCCATCGGAGCTGCGGTTGCGCCGGGTGTTGGGCGACAAGTCGGGGAGCAAGGGATGAGGCTAGACCCCGCCAAAAGGGAAAGGATGCTTGAGGAATTCCGCGCCTACTTGGACGAGTCGGTGGAAGACGAGGTAGAGGAAAGCGACACGGAGGCCGGCGACACCCAGGTCGATCTGCACAGCCTGCTAGTCGAAATGGCCACGCTAAAGAACGAAATCCGCCTGGAGTCTCGCCAGTTCAAGGCCATGCTCGAGGAAATGCGCCAGTTCGGCGAGGTCCTGCGCGCACAGAACGAACGCTTGAATCGCGATCTGGAACGGGCACGCGAACAGGCCGCCGTAAGCAAGCGCCAGGCCGAACGCGGCCTGTTGCTCGGCCTGCTCGATCTACGCGATCGCTTGGCAGCCGGAGTGGATGCTGGCACAGCGCACCGTCCCGGCATCCTGGCGCGACTGGCCCCGGCCGAGATGCGCTTCGCCGACAGCCTGGCGCAGGGCCTGGCGCTGACGCTGCGACGGGCGGATGAGTTGTTGGCAGGGCACCAGGTGCGTCCACTGGAAGCCGTCGGCCTGGCCCTAGACCCGAATCGGATGCGCGCGGTGGGCGTCGACGCAGTGCCTGACAAGCCCGATGGAGAAGTGCTGCGCGAGGTTCTGCGTGGGTATTACCAACACGGCGAGTTGCTGCGCGCCGCCGAAGTCATCGTCAACAAGAAGGCCAGTCAAACATGAGTGAAATCATCATCGGTATCGATCTGGGTACCACCAACTCCGAAGTTGCCGTGGTGCGTGACGGGCGTGTGGAAGTCATCGCCATCTCCGAGGGGGTGCGCATTCTGCCCTCGATGGTCGGCCTGGCCGACGACGGCAGCCTGCTGGTCGGCGAAGCCGCCCGCAATCAATATGTTCTGCGCCCGGAACGCACTGTGCGTTCGATCAAGCGGCGCATGGGCGAAACCAGCCGCATCGCCCTGGGCGACAAGGACTACAGCCCGCCGGAAATCTCCGCCATGATCCTGCGCCGGTTGAAGCAGATCGCCGAGAATCACTTGGGGCAGACGGTCAACAAGGCGGTCATTACCGTGCCGGCCTATTTTTCCGACGTGCAGCGCCAGGCGACCCGCGAAGCCGGTGAAATCGCCGGGCTGGAGGTCGTGCGCATCCTCAACGAACCCACCGCCGCCGCGCTGACCTATGAAACCGGTCATCAGTGTGCGCGCAAAGCGCTGGTGTACGACCTGGGCGGCGGCACCTTCGACGTATCGCTGGTCAACCTGGAAGGCGATGTAGTGGAAGTGCTCGCCAGCCACGGTAACAACCATCTGGGCGGTGACGACTTCGACCAGAAAATTGTCGAATTCGCCCTGGACCATCTCCAGACGACCTACGGCGCCGAGGTCGCTGATGCCGCGCGCTTGTCCGCCGTCGCCCTGGCGCGCCTGCAACGCGCCGCCGAGGCCGCCAAGATCACGCTATCCGACCATCCCTACGCCATGCTTGCCGAGGAATACCTGCTGCTGCATCAGGGCGACCCGGTACACCTGGCGGTGGAACTTTCGCGCGGCGACTACGAGGCGATGATAGCCCCCTACATAGCCGAGACGCTGGATGCCACCCATATCGCCCTCGCCGGGGCACATCTGACCGTGTCAGACATCGACGAAATCCTGCTGGTCGGAGGCGCCACCCGCACGCCCTTGGTGGCGCGCCGCCTGGAGGAGGCGCTGGGCCTGGTGCCGCGCGGCGAGTTGGATCCCGACCTGTGCGTGGCCATGGGCGCGGCCATCCAGGCGGGCGTCATCCATGGCGACCAGACCTCCAGGGTGTTGGTCGATGTCACCCCCTACACCTTCGGCACTGCCGCCATCGGCATGCTCGACGGAGAAGAATATCCCTACTGCTTCATCCCCCTGATCCGCAAGAACACACCGATCCCCGTCACCAAGAGCGAAGTTTTTTACACCGCCCAAGATGGCCAGGAACGGATCGACGTCGGTGTTTATCAAGGCGAAGATCGCGACGCGCTCAACAACGTCGAAATCGGCCAGTTCACCATAGACGGTCTGCGCCGCGACGCTCCCGCCGGCAGTCGCATCGTCACCACCTTCTCGCTCGACCTCGATGGCATACTCCACGTCACCACGCGCGAAAAAGAAACCGGCCTGGAACACTCCATCACCATCGCCAACGCCCTGGCGCGCCAGGAAACCGACCAGCTCGACGCCGCGCGCGAACGAGTACGCACCCTGTTCGGCGAGGCACCCTCAACACCCGGCAGCGCGGATGGCGACGGCGCCGACCACCGCCGCCAACGCGTGGAAGCGCTGGCCCTCGTGGAAAAGGCGGAACGCCTGCTAGGAACGGCCGGTGCGGAAGACGGCGAAGACCTGGTGAACGGCATCGAAGCCGTCAAGGACGTCCTCGATCAAGGAAAGGAAGGGTTGAAAGTGGCCATGGACAGCCTCGCCGATCTGCTCTACTACCTGGAGGCTTGAGCATGGAGCGCTGTCCATCTTGCCGCGGCCGCCTGAATGAAAGCGCGCTCTGCCCACGCTGTGGCTGCGACCTCAGCCTGGTGACTTGTGTCGAGTCGCGGGCCGAAAACCTCGTCCGACTTGCCATCCGGGCCTGGGCCTATGGCCACCCGAAGCTGGCCGTGGCCCACGTCGACAAATCGCTGGCCTTGAAGGGTGGCTCGCTGGCCGAGACCTTGGCGCCCCTGCTGCGCAAGATCGCACTTGGTTGGACGGCGGAATAAACGGCATTCCGCCCTACGGGGCTGTCGAACTCGGGTGGACCGGTTAGGCCAAGGTGGGTCGCCGATCGAGTGATCGGCCATGCCCTCTGTCTGATGCTGGTGGCCAAGGCTTGAGAGCGTTGTGGCCGGGGCTACGCGCCTCTGCTCCCCACGAAAGAGGGCAGAGGTCGTCGTGAACCGATCAGCAGCGGTCGGCGTCGACGGAGTACTTGGAAAGCAGCACGGCTTGCACGGTGCCTGCGGGCGCCTCGCGATACTTGCCGATGCCATATTCCTTGTTGAGGTTGCCCTTGAATTTCTTGAAGAAGTCCTCGATCATATCCGCGCCATACATGCCGGTGGCGTAGATTTCGTCGGTAGCGGCGTCGTGCTCCAGGCGGATGCCAGGTAGTGGCTGGGGAGCCTTGCCGATTACGACCCGACCACCGTCCGCTGGATCGAATGCGCTGTTGTGGGAGCAACAGGTAATTGCGACTGCGCGACCGGCGGTTTCGCTATTCCCCGCGATATAGGCCATCACGCTGCCTTTCTTTTCGGGGTGTGCCAGTTGGTGCGTGCACACGGCCAGGTAGGCGACGACATTCTTTTTGCTGCCTACACCACCGGGGAAGCTGTATTCCTCGCCCGATTCGGTCTTGAGGGTGGCGCCAGCCGGAGCGGCCGAAGGCAGCGCGATCAGGAAGGACGGGGTGCCGACAAACGGGTACCCGAACACGTAGGCTTCGTCCTTGGATAGGCTGGAAGCCTTGAGGGGCTTGCCATTGGCATCCACGAGCTTGACACGGGCGAAATCCTTGACCGTGCCCGCGTACACGAGCTGGGTGTGAACTCCTGTGGCGAGTGCTGCGGCGCCGGCGCTACACACTTTGATGAAGTTGCGTCTATCCATTGCATGACTCCTTGATTTTGGAAAGGGGCCAAGCCCCTTTCCTGGTTGAGGCGTGCCGGTTAGCCGCCGAACGTGTCGCGATAGATGCCCTGTGCCCATTCCAGGTAGGCGCGGCCCATGGCCTGGTCGCGGGTTTCCCAGGTCTTGGTGTCGGGAGAGAAGCCGGTGATGGCGTCCTTGGCCGCATCGTAGGTGTACTTGGCGTCTACCTTGATGGCCTCTGGGGGGAAGCCGTTAGTCATGGAGTAGCACACGGTTTCCGGAGACTCCCAGGCGATTTCCTTGCCTTGAGCGCGCGCAGCCAGCACCTTGGCGACGAACTGGCCTTCGGTATTGGAGGTATTCGCGCTCTTGGAGTAGGGATGATTACGGGAATCGCCGGTGACGTAGACATGGGGGTCGCCGATGACGTTGTAGAAGCGCACGTCGACGTTGGCTTCCTTTTGCAAGCTCTTGGGATCGACCAGTCCCATCTGCTCGATCAAGGTGCTCGCGCGGATGTTGGGATAGATCGAGGCATCGTCGAATGAGTACTGGTCAAACTCGGTCTTGATGATTTTCTTCTCGGTGTCTACACCGGTGACGGCCGAGGTCGGTTTCCACTCCAGAACGTCCTTGTACAGGGTGTCGAAGGCGTCGTGAAAGCCCTTCGCCTTGATGGTGACTTCGGGGTTGGCGTCCAGGATCAGAACCTTGCCCTTGATGCCGTTCTTCTTGATCCAGCCGGCCATCAGGCAGGCACGCTCATAGGGGCCGGGCAGGCAGCGGTAGTTGCCGGAAGGCACGGTCTGGATGAAGGTGCCGCCTTCGAATTCCTGGAACTTGCGGCGCAGTGTGACGTGTTCCATGGGGGAGATGAAGCCGCCCGGGAATTTTTGTTGCACGTTGTAGACATTTTCTGGATCGGTCACGCCGATCTTGGCCCAGTCGTAGGAGATGCCGGGGGCCAGGACCAGGAAGTCATAGTCGATGGCGCCGTTGTTGGTGTAGAGCTTGCGCGCTGCGCGGTCCAGGCCGGTCGCGGCCGCGTTCACAAAGATGTAGTTGTTGTTGACCGCAGCATCCAGGAAGCTGTGGGCGGCCAGGAACTCGAGGTTGATGATGCCGACGTACCACAGGCTGCTGTTGTAGCAAGAGGCAAACATGTCGCGCTTATCGACCACGACCACGTCGAAATTGGGGTAGGTCTTCTTGGCGTGGGCGGCGATGGTCATCCCGGAGGTGCCGGCACCGACGATGACCAGACGTGGGCCCTTGGCCTTGGGCAGTTTGAGATAGTCGATGGTGGAAATGGCGGCCGACACGCTGCCGGAACCGGCAACGGCCGAACCCGTAACGCCGGTCGCGCAGCCGGCAGTCCCTGCGGCCAGCACCGCGCCGCCCATTTTCAGAAAATTGCGTCTGTCGAGGTTTTCATTCATGAAGAGGTCTCCTGCCTTATATATTGGAAAACCCAACCCCGACTGAGCGGCATTCGTGCCATGGGAATGGGGCGCGGCTATGCTAAGCGTGCCAAGGTCAAGTCTGAGTTGTTGTTGGGTAAAGAAATGGTTAGTTCGTCGGGACGGGCGCGGGAAACAAGAGGGAAACCTCTGTGCCCCGTCCCGGTACGCTTTCTATCCGCGCCTCCCATCCATTCAGTTCGCAGATACGTTTGACCAGAGAGAGGCCGATGCCGGCACCGTTGGAATCCGAACTCCGGTGATGGCGTTCGAACACCTGGCTCAGATCGTGGGGCGCGATCCCCGTTCCGCTATCGCCTATGACCAGGCAATCCTGACGCAGCCGGATGTCGATCCGAGGTGTGCCGGCATGCTGCACGGCATTGCCCACCAGGTTGTCGACCACCACGGCCGCCAGGATTCTGGCTACCGGCAGCAGAATTTCGTCAGGGATGTCCAGGTAGATATCCGGGGAGGGTTTCAGGTCCATTACTCGATATTTCTCCACCGTCGAGCGCACGACCTCGGCCATGTCGCAGCCTTCCCCTTCCTCCAGCCGGGCGTTTTCCTCTCGTGCCAGGTGCAGCAGAGCGCTGGTCAGGCCGGTCATGTCCTCGCTGGCACGTTCGATGCGCGCAAGACGCTGGCGCTGTTCCGAGGTCAGCGCGGAGTCTTCATCCAGCACATCGAGCGCACCACGGATGATGGCCAGGGGGGTGCGCAGTTCGTGGCTCACATTGGCGGTGAAATCGCGCTCCCGCGCCATGCAGCTCTGGATGCGGGCCAGGTATCGGTCGAACTGAAGAGCCAGCTTTGCCACCTCGTCCAGGTTCTGCCCTGCCGAGTCCAGCGGCAGCGCGCCCTCTGGCACGGCAGCGCCGACGCGGGCCACCAGAGCCTCTACCGGTGCGACGATGCGCCTGGCCAGCCAGTAGCCGCCCAGGGCGGAAATCAGGGTCATGACTGCTGCGCCGATGCTGAGGAAAATCAGGAACTGCCGCTCCCTCTGGCGTTGTAGCGATTCGTCGAACAGGAAGCGGCCTGGCATGTGTTCGGCGGCAGGCGCCCGGTACCAGACTCCCGCGAGCAGGACATCACGTCCCACGCCCGCGAACGCTTGCGCCCCCGTGAGGTCGCCATGTCTGGCCACGGAGCGGTCGGGCGCCCAAGCCTTGCCCCCCCACGTGGCGGGGCGATCCCGCATCGCGTCCTGCAGGGCCTCGTCCATAAGCCTCTGCCCCAGGTCGTGGGCAAAAAAATACGCTCCGCTGCATAGCAACAAGCTGATCAGGGCGCCAAAAGCGGTGAAATACAGGGCGACCCGGAAGCGGAAGCTACGGCGCGGCATGAGGCTCGGTGAGTTGGTAGCCCACTCCACGAACCGTGCGCAGCAAATTCTTGTCGCCTGGCTTTTCGACGGAGTTGCGCAGGACGTGAAGGTGTGCCTTCAAGGCATCGCTGTCAGGCGGGCGGTCACCCCAGATGGCCGCCTCCATTTCCTTGCGGCTGACCACCTTGGGCGAGGCGCGCATGAGCAACTCCAGCAACTTGAGGCAAATAGGCGGCAATACGATGATGCGCTCGCCACGGGTAACCCAGTAGGTTTCCACGTCGAAGCAGAGGTCGGATACGCGCAGCTTGCTGGTCAGTCCCTGCGGCAGGGCGCGACGGGTGATGGTGCGCAGGCGCGCCTCGACCTCGCGCAGGGCGAATGGCTTGATGACGTAGTCGTCCGCCCCCGCTTCGAGGCCGCGCACCTTGTCATCCAGGGAATCCAGCGCGGTCAGGATCAGCACCGGGGTGCGGCGTCCGGCTTCGCCGCGCAACTTGCGGCATAGCGTGATGCCGTCCATGCCAGGCAGCAGGATGTCGAGTACGATGGCATCGTAGTCGTTGATCAGCGCGAGATGCAGTCCGCCCACCCCATCCCCGGCCAGATCGACCACATGACCGTGGGCCGAGAGGAAATCCATGAGATTGGCGGCGATGTCCCGGTTGTCTTCGATAATCAGCAGGCGCATGCCGGAAAAGGCGAGAAGTCGAGAGGCGCTAGGATACCCTGCGGCGAGGGAAATGATGGAAACTAGCGTGACTTCAAGCTGGCAGATCAGTGGTCAGTTACTCGGCTCCGGATTTTCTTCCTGCTTTCACCACCGCGCGCCTAGCCTTGCCTTCCAGACGCTTCGCGATCGAGGTCCGGGTCGGTCGGGTTGGTCGGCGCAGTTTCGGTACGGCGGCGACGGTGGCGACCATCGCCTCCAGTCTGCGCAGCGCCTCGGCACGGTTTTTTTCGAGACTGCGAAATTCCTGTGCCTTGATGATGACCACACCCTCCTTGCTGATGCGCCTGTCGCCTTGCATCAGAAGCCGCTCGCGTATCGCCTCTGGCAAGGACGATGCGGCGATGTCGTAGCGCAGATGCACCGCGTTGGCCACCTTGTTGACGTTCTGTCCGCCGGCGCCTTGCGCGCGGATCGCAGTGATTTCAACCTCATCGGGCGAGATGGCGTAACGTGGGCGCATGGCAAGTCTGGCGTAGGATCGGGTCACCATTGTAGGGCCAGACCGAACGGGTCCGGTTGTCCGCAGCCTCCAGGTCGTGACGCCTGCGCGGCGTTCCAGCGACCGAAAGCACCAATTGCCTGAACGAACCTCTCCCTAGTAGGATTATGGTGGATATACTTACGGTCATGAAGCTTGCCATCGATCTCCCACCGTCCCTGCCATGTGCCGCAATGTGGACGCCGTCTGAAGCGCACGCCGTGAGTGGCCTGTCCCGACCGATGCACCGCCGCATGAAATGGCGCCCTGTGAAATGGATGTGACTGTGTTGCTTGCTTCCTTGCGCCAACAGGTTGGACTGCTTGCCCTGTGCCTGCTGGCAACTGCTACGCAGGCCGGACAGGCGCGCATCAAGGTCGATTCCGGACTCCTGGGGGTGAGGGTGGATGCCAGCGAAGTGGTCTATGCCGATGCCGCCACCGTTTGGAACACCATTACCGATTACAACCGCCTCGCGGCCTTCATCCCCGACCTGATATCCAGTCGCATAATTTCCTCGCCTGGCTCGCCCAAGCGGGTAGAACAGGTCGCCAACGCCGGACTGTTCGCCTTTATCATGCCGGATCGGGTCGTGTTGGCGATGGAGGAGATTCCTGGCCGCGCCCTGCGCTTCAGGGCGGTGGGGGGCAAGGTGGCCAGCATGTCCGGGGAATGGCGCATCGTCGGCGATCGCGCCCCGGTGACGCTGCATTACCGAGCCCATGTGCTACCCATGACCCCGCTACCGCCCCTGGTTTCCGATTATTTCATCGAAAGCGAGGTCCGTGCCCGCTTCGAAGCAGTAGGGAACGAGGCCGAGCGGCGGATGCGCTGACTGCGACATTCCGGCACAGACGCCCTACGAGGCGGGGAGGGATAGCCCGTCCCGGGCTTAGGTGCAATAAGTGAGTCTGCGAGACTGACTTTGTTTACCACCGGGCTCCCTCACCCTGCCCTCTCCCGAAGGGAAAGGGTTCCACTCCCTTCCCCCTCCGGGGGAAGGGCCGGGGATGAGGGCCAGCGCCGGCAGCTTAATGAAGGAAAAATCAGTTACGCAACATTTCTTATGTATTCGGAGAGAGCATGAGAGCCATCCTGTTTGCCGTGTTAACGCTCCTGGTGGGCTGTGACCAGGTGCAGCATCGCATGGGGTTCCTCGATCCGGCTCAGGTAGAGGCCGATGGCAAGGCTGTCGGCGGCGCTTGCCGCAACGCCGGACGAGGCCTGGAAGACTGCTTCCACCTCAACCCCGATGCGTCCAAGGCTGCGGTTTTTGCCGGCTGGAAGGAAATGAGCGAGTACATGACCAAGAATAACCTTCAGATCCTGATTCCCACCGTTCCAGATACCAGCCTCACCGAGATGGTACCCAAGTCGAAGAAGGGGGACGACGAGGAAGCCGACGTGGTGAAACCACCCGGCACGAAGAAGCCCGCCGCCAAGAAGAAAACCGAAAGCGATGCCGGGAAGTGAGCGTCTGCGATTCGTTCGGGTCGGTCGCTAAAGGGTTGCGTATCCCGCCAGGCCTGCGTGATTTCCAGTCTGGCGGAACTTCATACGCTTCGCCGGCATCGCTCAGCCAGAGGGCTTACACAGTATGTCTCGCGCACGCGTCTTCGTCTGACGAAATGGCCTTGATCTGCATGACCTTACGCCACGGCTCGTGCAGAGCGGGGAAGGCACCTGCGCTTGGTGAACACCAGGCCACCACCACGCGGATCAAGTATCTATGATCACAGGAGGGCCCGGTCGAAAGGACAGCCAAACGACCGGTATCCAAGCGCGTTAACCCGAAAGGAGCCCCACATGAAAGTAAGCGTAGCCATTGAAACCCGTCGTGCCGTCAAGGTATTCGACCCCGAGCACTGCATGACCCAGGCCGAGATCGACCGCCTGCTTGGTTTGGCCATGCTGGCCCCCACAGCCTTTAATATCCAGAACTGGCGTTTCGTTCTCGTCTCCGATCCAGCCTTGCGCCAGCAAGTCCGAAAGGTGGCGTGGGATCAGGCACAGGTCACCGATGCCTCGTTGCTGATCGTGCTGACCGCTGACATCAAGGCATGGGAAAAGGAACCGCAGCGCTATTGGCGCTTGGCGGCTCAGCCAGTGCAGGAATACATGGCACTTGCCATTGATCAGTATTACCGGGGTCGCGAGCAAACCCAGCGCGATGAGGCCATGCGCTCCTGTGGAATCGCCGCCCAGACTCTGATGCTGGCTGCACGTGAAATGGGCTACGACAGCTGCCCCATGGACGGCTTCGACTTCGACGCCGTGGCCAAGCTGATCAATCTGCCGGCAGATCATGCGATCGCCATGTTTGTCGTGGTCGGCAAAGCAATGAAGCCGGCGCATCCGCGCAGCGGCCCGCTGACCGCGGATGAAGTTGTCATCCATAACCATTTCTAGGAACACGCCATGCCCCTGTTGAAAACAGTATCCCCAGAGACCGCAAGCGGAGAGCTTGCTGCGTTATATGACCAGATGAAAACCGCCTTCGGTGGTGTGCCCAACGCCCTGTCCATCTGGAGCGAGAGTCCACTGCTTCTAAAACAGCAGTTCGAATTTATCGGTTATTACATGCAGCATCCCAGGCTGTCCGGAGCCTTGCTGGCGACGATCCGGTTGCTGGTCTCGGTAGACACGCAGTGCATCTACTGCGTCGAATTCAATGCCGGCATGTTGATCAACATGATGGGTTGGACACCGGAGCAGGTGGCCGCAACCAAGACCGACCCATCCGCCGCCAAGCTCTCCCTGCGAGAAAAAAACCTGCTGATCTGGGTGCTCAATACAGTAAAGGACGCGAACAAAGTGACTGCGGATGAACTTGACACCTTGCGCGACCAGGACTGGAGCGACCAGGACATCCTGGAAGCCTTGAATCACGGAGCTCGTATGGTCGCAGGCGACATCATTCTCAACGCATTCAAGGTTACGCGAGACTAAGTGATGCCGCGAAACAGATTTGGTTTGCCACCGGGCCCCTCACCCTGCCCTCTCCCGAAGAGGGTTCCACCCCCTTCCCCCTCCGGGGGAAGGGCCGGGGCTGAGGGCCTGCGCCGGCAGCTTAATGAAGGCAGGTTACGCGACATTACTTAATTGGATATTAATGAGCGTTGGACATGTGAGCGAGAAAGCAGCAACAAAACCACGTCATGACAATTCCTTGCGCATCGCCAGTTACAACATCCACAAGGGCATGTCCTTCTTCAACCGCCGCGTGGTGTTGCACGACGTACGTGAACGCTTGCAAGGCATCGATGCCGACATCGTGTTTCTCCAGGAGGTTCAGGGGCAGCACCTGCGCCAGGCGCGTCGCCACAGCAACTGGCCACAGGAGCCGCAACACGAGTTCCTCGCCGGTGGACACTGGCAGGGCATGGCCTATGGACGCAATGCCGTCTATAAGCTGGGCCATCACGGCAACGCCATCCTCTCGCACTATCCCATCCTCAAGTCCGAGAACATCGACATTTCGGCCCATGTCTTCGAAAGCCGGGGCATGCTCCATTGCGAAATAGATGTCGCCGGCCTGGAGCAGCCGCTGCATGCAATCTGCCTGCATCTGGCCCTGAATGAGGCGGGCCGCAGGAAACAGATGGAGCTGCTGGCGGAGCGGATCCGCGCCGTGGTTCCGGATGATGCGCCGCTGATCATCGCCGGCGATTTCAACGATTGGCGACGTCGCTCCTGCGGGTATCTCGATCGGGTACTCGGCTTACGCGAGGTGTTCGATCTCGCCTACGGGCAAACCGCGCGCAGCTTTCCCGCCGTGCTGCCCATGCTCTCCCTGGACCGCATTTATGTGCGCGGCTTCGGGGTGGTCTCCGCCCGGGTGCTCCATGGCGCGCTCTGGCGCCGGCTCTCCGATCATGCTGCGCTGACCGCGCAACTTCGCGCCTTATGATCCGGTCGGGGAACCGGCTGACTCTGCTGGAGAACGGTGCGGAATACTTTCCCGCGCTGATCGCGGCGATCGACGCTGCGCAATACGAAGTCCACCTGGAAACCTACCTCTACGCGGCCGACAAGACCGGACTGGAAGTCGCCGCCGCCCTGATGCGCGCGGCTCGACGCGGCGTGGTCACGCGGCTGTTGCTCGATGGTTTCGGTTCGCGCGGCCTGACTGCGGAATTTCTGGGCAGGCTGGACGCCACCGGGGTGAGCGTGTTGTTCTATCGGCCAGGCAGCCTCTTTCCGCGGCGTTCCCGCTTGCGCCGCATGCACAGGAAACTGGCGGTGGTGGATGCGTGTATCGGTTTCTTGGGCGGCATCAATATCAACGACGACCACGCTCGCCACAAGCTGGCTGCCCCTCGCCAGGACTTCGCCGTCGAAGTGCGCGGCCCTCTGGTTGCCGACCTCCACGCCGCCGCCCAGCGCCTCTGGCGCCTGCTGCTGTGGAG
The DNA here is from genome assembly GCA_903883985.1 of uncultured Pseudomonadota bacterium. GTDB lineage: Bacteria > Pseudomonadota > Gammaproteobacteria > Burkholderiales > Thiobacillaceae > PFJX01. The sequence goes on from CAISDD010000160.1 coordinate 32,745, forward strand.
CCGCGTGGGCCTGCGCCGCAGCGGGGAGGTTTGGATCAAGGCCGACCCGCCAGCCATGGGCGAGCAGCGTGCGGAATTGCTGACCCGCGATACCCTGCACCGGCGCCATGCCATCGAACGCGCCTATCTCCGTGCCATCAGCCATGCCCGCGAGGAAATCCTGATCGCCAACGCCTATTTCCTGCCAGGTCGCCGCTTTCGCCAGGCACTGGCTCAGGCGGCCCAGCGCGGCGTGCGCGTGATCCTGGTGATGCAAGGCCATACCGATCACCGTCTCTACCATGCAGCCAGTCGCGCGCTCTACCGCTTCTTTCTGGAAAACGGCATGGAAATCTACGAGTACCACGCCAGCGAACTCCATGCCAAAGTGGCCGTGGTGGATAGCCTTTGGGCCACGGTGGGCTCAAGCAATATCGATCCGTTCAGCCTGCTGCTGGCCCGTGAAGCCAATCTGGTCACCCATGACCCAGCCTTCGCCAGGGACTTGCATGAACGCATCCTTGCCGCGCGCGACGGTGGCGCCCACCGCATCCACCATCAAGCCTGGCGCCACATTCCCTGGATCCTGCGCCTAGCCTCCTGGATGGCATACGGCTTGGTTCGGGGGCTGATGGGCTTGGCGGGCTATGCGCAGGCCTACGATGGGCGCGGTCGGCGACGTTCGCATTAAGCTATATTTCGCTGTTGGCCGTGCCGATAGGAGCGGGCTTGCCCGCGTATGCCACCGTTGTATCGCGGGCAAGCCCGCTTCCACGAGGTTTGGGTTCAGCCGAGTGGTGAATGCCAACAAGGGCTCGGGCACCTGGATTCTTGAGTTGCTGCGGCATCCAGGCTTCAAGGTACAAGGATTAAAGTTTTCCCTTGAACCCGCCGATATGGGGTCGCATTTGCCGTGCCAGCCACCTCACCTTAATCGGAGTCCATGATGTCAATCAGCCCTGTTTCAGCTGCACCTTTGCCCAGCAACCCATTGCCGAATCCCGTTCAGGCCAGGCCCAACAAGCCCGCCGCCAGTGCGCCACCGTCTCCACACTGGTGCAGACGGCGGCACAAGAAGCCGCCGAAACGCCCGCTCAAACCGCACAGGAAGCCAGTAAAGGCGACTCACAGGCGCAACGCTCGTTAGCGGCTCGCGCCGCGCCAGCGCCCACCGTTAACACCAGCGGTCAAGCCATCGGCACGGTCGTCAACACCAAGGCTTAAGCGCCCTGGTACTGCTGCGGGGGGCGGTATCACGGGGTCAGGTCTTTCCTTTTGCTCACACGCCAAGTAAAGCGGCGTAACAGATTTGGTTTACCACCGGGGTCCCTCACCCTGCCCTCTCCCGATGGGAGAGGGTTCCACCCCCTTCCCCATCCGAGTGAAGGGCCGGGGATGAGGGGCTGCGCCGGCAGCTTAATGAAGCCATAATTTGTTGCGCGACATTACTTAATACCTTCGCGCCGAATTTTTTGCCGTAACACAATCCGCCTATAATCGCTCTCCATCCTTCGCCCTTGTCCGCCATGCAACGCACCCTCCTAAAATCCAAGCTGCACCGCGTGCTTGTCACCGCCTCCGAGCTGGAATACGAGGGTTCGTGCGCGATCGACGACAATCTACTGGAAGCGGGAGACATCCACGAGTACGAGCGCATCGAGATCTACAACGTCAACAATGGCGAGCGTTTCGCCACCTACGCCATTCGTGGTCAGCGCGGCTCCGGCATGATCTCGGTCAATGGCGCCGCAGCGCGCCGCGCGGCTGTGGGTGACGTCCTGATCATCGCCACCTACGCCATCCTCAACGAGATCGAGCTGGCCAACTTCGAGCCCAAGCTGGTCTATGTCGATGAAAAGAACCGCATCAAGCGCATCGGCGCACAGATTCCCGCTCAAGCAGCCTGATCTTGTGTTTCGACCCCGCCTCGCTGGGTCGAACCGCACGCGGGGATAGGCATGACCTACGTCGATCTCACCCCGATCAATCAGCGTTTCACCCTCAGCGCAGCCCCCCCGCAAACGGTGCATCACGACCTCTCCGATGATTTGCCGATCCGCGCAGATTTGAAGAACAAGCTGAAACAGCAAAGCGACCAGGCGAAACGATTACAACAATCGATCCGAAATGGTTCCGGGCAAGGACAAGCCGACACACTGAAACGACAAATGCTGCGCGATCGATTGAGGCTGCTGCTGCAACAGGTCGCACTCATGAACAAACAGAGCGCCAAAGCAGCGATGGTCGAGGTCCAGCGCATCGCTGGCGAATTGCGAGAGATGTCGGCGCAACCGGCAACCACCCCCGTCAACGACGGTACGGCTACGCCAGGAGAGAAGCAAGACGTAAGCGTGACAGCAAGTTCTACGCAAGAGCCCGCTGAGCCGACCAACGCGCCAGCCCCAACCCAGACTGCGACCGCACCAAGCAGCCTAACTCAGAGCACGGACATCAAAGCGCCGAATCCGAAGGAGGATGCCGGCAAGATTCAAGCCAGCGACGCAATGGCCGAACTCAAACAACTGCTCAAACGCGTCCTCCATGCCCTGGAAAAACGGCTGGAAAACGCACCCGACGATCAGGCAAGCAGCACCACGACGGGCCGGTTCATCGACGTCCAGGTGTAACCGACAACCGCCCCCAGTCGAAACACGGTCCGGGATCGGTCTTACGTTCGGGGGCGATGTCGCTATGGCCGACCACGCTGGTGATCGGATAAGCCGTCCGCAGAGCGTCCAACAACTGATTCAACACGGCGTACTGGATATCGTCGTAGGGTGCATCGTCCGTGCCTTCCAACTCCACCCCGATGGAGAAGTCGTTGCAACCAGCACTTCCTTGCCAGTTCGATACGCCGGCGTGCCAGGCGCGGCGAGAGCAGGGCACGAACTGGATCAGTTCACCCTTCCGGCGGATGAAAAAATGCGCGGAGACCCGCAGCCCCTGGATCTCGGCGTAATAGGGATGTTCTTCCGGGTTCAGGCGATTCGTAAACAGTTGCTCGACCCCCGGCCCGCCAAACTGACCAGGCGGCAGACTGATGTTATGGACCACCAGCAGC